>NZ_JBJLSF010000015.1:0-64354 GCF_050871885.1 Kineococcus aridisoli
AGTTGTGATATAAGAGTGTTAAGCGGGTGCCGCGGCCCCCCCGGCCGCCGCGGCGGCGCTCGGGTCGGCGGTCGCCGAGGCGGCCGCACCGGAGGTCGGGGGGACCGGGGCCGGGGTGGGGGTGAGCTGCGCGTACTCGAAGCACGGCAGCACGACGGGGGCCTCGACGACCCGGTCCGTGCCGGCGACGGTGAACGTCATGGGCACCGTCTGGCCCGGCAGCACCGGCACCTGCGGGATCTGCACCCAGCCCGCCTGCTGGCCCGGCCCGCCGACGGCCCGGCCGTCGGTGTTGTCGCCGGCGGCCGCGCTCGGGTCGCCGATCTGCACCGTGGCGCCCGCGGGCACGGTGAACGTCTGCGGCGGCGTGCTGCCCGCATCGACGTCCACGCTCACGCCGACCGAGGCCTCGTCGTCGCCGGCGTTGACGAAGACCACCGACAGCACGCCGGGCTCGTCGATCCCCGAGGAGACGACGAGGGCGTTGCGGATCGCGACGTCCCCGACGGCCGTGCCCATGCCGTCGCTGGGGTCGTAGGGCTTGTGCACGATCGCGGGCGAGAACACCGAGCAGCCGGCGATCCCGAGGGTGCTGGCGACGGTGACGAGCGCCACGGCGGAGCGGTGCGCGGCGGGTCGGCGCAGGCGGAGCTTCACGCGTTCAGACTACCGGCAGTCGTAGCCGGGGTCGCAGCGGAGCGGTGCGCGCGCCGCCCCGCGCGGGCTGCGGGCGGAGCGGGGACGGGCCCGCGGACGGGCCCGCGGACGGGCCGGGGGGCGGAGCGGGGGACGGGCCGGGAGGCGGCGCGGCGTGCTCGCGCGATCACCGTCGGCGAACGCCCGTTGCGCGCGCGAAGCACGCGAACGCGGGCCTGTCAAGAGCTCCGCACTGGAGGTGTGAGCCTCTGACCTGCGCAAACGCTGCGCGCGGGGCTGGGATCCACTGGTTCGCCGTGGTAATCTGGAGCCAGGGAAAGGGGTCACGTTCTATGGCTTTCACGGTCGGCGAAACGGTCGTCTACCCCCACCACGGGGCTGCACTGATCGAGGAGATCAAGACCCGCACCATCAAGGGCGAGGAGAAGCTCTACCTCGTGCTCAAGGTCGCCCAGGGCGACCTGACGATCGAGGTGCCCGCGGACAACGTCGACCTCGTGGGCGTCCGCGACGTCGTCGGCCGCGAGGGGCTGGACCGGGTGTTCTCGGTCCTGCGCACCCCCTACGCGGAGGAGCCCACCAACTGGTCCCGCCGCTACAAGGCGAACCTGGAGAAGCTCGCGTCCGGGGACGTCGTGAAGGTGGCCGAGGTCGTCCGCGACCTGTGGCGCCGCGACCAGGACCGCGGCCTGTCCGCGGGGGAGAAGCGGATGCTCGCCAAGGCGCGGCAGATCCTCGTCTCCGAGCTCGCCCTGGCCGAGAACACCAACGAGGACAAGGCCGAGTCGCTGCTCGACGAGGTCCTGGCCTCCTGAGGTCGGCGCTCGTCGTCCCGGCCGCCGGCCGGGGCGACCGCCTCGGGGCCTCGCGTCCCAAGGCGCTCGTGCCACTCGCGGGCGAACCGCTCCTCGTGCACGCGCTCCGGCGCGCGGCCGCCTCCGGCGTCGTCGACGTCGTGGTGGTCGTCGCGCCGGCCGGCGCGTGCGACGAGGTGCGGGACGTGCTCGCGGGCCTGTCCCTGCCCGACCTGCGGGTCGTGCCCGGTGGCGCCGAGCGGCAGGACTCCGTCCGCCTCGGGCTCGCGGCCCTGCCCGGCGACGTCGACGTGGTGCTCGTGCACGACGCCGCGCGCTGCCTGACGCCCCCGGCCGTCTTCGCGCTCGTCGTGCGGACCGTGCGGGCCGGCCACCCGGCCGTCGTGCCCGCGCTGCCCGTCTCCGACACCGTCAAGCGCGTGGCCGGCGACGCCGTCGTCGAGACCGTCGACCGCAGCGAGCTCGTGGCCGTGCAGACACCGCAGGGCTTCGCGGCCGCACCGCTGCGCGCCGCCCACGAGGCCGCCGCCGCCACGGCCCCGGCCACCGACGACGCGGGGATGCTGGAGGCCCTGGGCCACCCCGTGTGCACCGTGCCCGGTGACGACCGCGCCTTCAAGGTCACCCGCCCGCTGGACCTCGTCCTGGCCGAGGCGCTGCTCGCGCGGGCACCCTCGTGAGCGCCCTGCCGCGGGTGGGCACCGGCGTCGACGTCCACCCGCTGGCCCCGGGCCGGCCCTGCTGGGTCGCCGGCCTGCTGTGGCCCGACGAGCCCACCGGTCCCGAGGGCCACTCCGACGGGGACGTGGCCGCGCACGCCTGCTGCGACGCCCTCTTCGCCGCCGCCGGGCTCGGCGACCTCGGTGCCCACTTCGGCACCGCGCGCCCGGAGCTGGCCGGAGCCTCCGGCGTGCGGCTGCTCGGCGAGGCGGCCCGGCTGGTGCGCGCGGCGGGCTTCGAGATCGGCAACGTCTCGGTGCAGGTCGTCGGCAACCGCCCCAAGATCGGCAGCCGCCGCCGCGAGGCGCAGGAGGCGCTGTCGGCGGCGTGCGGCGCCCCCGTCTCGGTGGCCGGCACGACGACCGACGGCCTCGGTCTCACCGGTCGCGGCGAGGGCATCGCCGCGATCGCCACCGCCCTCGTCGTCGCCCGCTGACGCCCCGCCGACCACCCGCCGCTCGGCGGGAGCCGGTGGGGAGCCGGCGGGCAGGCGGTGTCCTCAGGACGTGGGCGCGGTGCCGCCGTCCGCCGCGGGCGGTCCGCTCGTCGCGTCCGTCTCCGGCGAGCGCACCCGGCGGCGGCGCTTGTTCGTCTCCTCGTGCACGTTCGGGTTCTCCGGCTCGTCCGGCACGAGCTGGTGGTGCACGTAGCGCAGGACCACGGTCACGATCGCCGCGACCGGCACGGCGAGGAACGCGCCGGTGATGCCGAAGACGGTGCCGCCGAGGGTGACCGAGCCGATGACGACCACCGGGTGCAGCGCCAGGGACTTGCCGACGAGCAGCGGCTGCAGGACGTTGCCCTCCAGCTGCTGCACCAGCAGCACGATCCCGAGCACGATGAGCGCCTGCACCCACCCGAGGGTGACGAGCGCGATGAGGATGGCGATCGCGCCGGAGGCGACGGCACCGACGATCGGGATGAACGCGGCGAAGAAGATGAGCACGGCCAGCGGCAGCGCCAGGGGCACGTCGAGGATCCACAGCCCGATGCCGATGAAGACCGCGTCGACGAGGGCGACCGCCGCCTGGGAGAGCACGTAGCCGCGCACGGCCGACCAGATCCGGCTGCCCAGCGCCACGGCGTGGGTGTGCGAGCGCTCGTCCAGCCAGCGGCGCGACCAGGGCAGCAGCCGGTCCCCGTCGGCGAGGCAGAAGAACGACAGCACGAGCACGAGCAGCGTGGTGACGACACCGGAGCCGACGCTGGAGGCGCCGGCGATGACGCCGCCGGCGATGTTCTGCGCGTTCGCCTGCAGCTCGGCGACGCCCCGGTCGATGAGGTTGTTGATCTGGGTGTCGCCCAGGTTGAGGGGCGGGCCGCTGACGTAGGTCTGCAGCGTGTTGAGGCCGGCGATCGCGGAGTCGCTGATCTGCGTGGCCTGCCCGGCGACGTTGGGGATCAGGGCGGCGAAGATGCCGAGGACGGCGACGATGAGCAGCAGCAGCGCCAGGATCGCCGCCAGCGAGCGCGGCAGCACCGTGCGCAGCACCTGCGCCAACGGCCACAGGATCGCGCTGAGCAGGACGCCCAGCAGCAGCGGCAGCACCAGGGACCAGCCCTTGCCGAGCAGCCAGAACAGCCCGGCGAGGGCGAAGGCGATGACGAGCAGCCGCACCGACCACCAGAACGCCGTGTCGATCCCGCGCTGCACGGCGCGGGTCGGGCGTTCCAGCGGGCCTCGGTGCGACCCGGTGGGCGGGGTGTTCGCCTGATCACTCACGCCGAGGATGCTCTCAGCAGATCCCGCCACCGGCACCTCGCAGCGGCGACGGGCACCGCCCGCCGCCGCTCAGCACCCCCCGCCGGCGCCCGAGGCGCCTCGCCCGCCGCTCCTGCGGCCGCCGGTCAGTGCCCCCGCGCGATCCACTCGGCCAGGTGCGGGGCCTCGTCGCCGATCGTGGTGTCCTCGCCGTGGCCGGTGTGCACGCGGGTGTCGGCGGGCAGCTGCAGCAGCACGTCGCGGATCGAGTCCACGATGGTGGGGAAGCTGGAGAAGGAGCGCCCCGTCGCCCCCGGCCCGCCCTTGAAGAGGGTGTCGCCGGTGAAGACCGTCGCCAGCTCCGGGGCGTAGAAGGACACCGCGCCGGGGGTGTGGCCGGGGGTGTGCAGCACGTGCAGGTCGGTGCCGGCCACCGTCAGCACCTGCCCGTGGGCCAGGTCGGTGGTGGGCACCCCGGGGTTCGTCAGCTCCCACACCTCGCGGTCGGCCGGGTGCAGCAGCACCGGCACGCGCCGTTCGGCGGTGCTGCAGCGCTGCGCCAGGGCCGGTGCCTCGCGGACGTGGTCGTCGTGGGCGTGCGTGCAGGCCACGGCCAGCAGCAGCCGGTCGCCCACGGCCGCGGCGATGGCCTCCGCGTCGTGCGGGGCGTCCAGGACGACCACCTCGGAGTCGTCGCCGACCAGCCAGACGTTGTTGTCCACCTCGAAGCTCTGCCCGTCGAGGGTGAAGGTGCCCGAGGTGACCAGGTGCTCGATGTGCGCGCTCACGCGCCCGCCCCGTCCAGCACCACGACGCTGCGCAGGACCTCGCCGCGCGCCATCGTCGCGAAGGCCTCCTCCACCCCGTCCAGGCCGATGCGCTCGGAGACGAAGGCCTCCAGCGGCAGCCGCCCGCGCGCGTGCAGCTCCAGCAGCGCCGGGAAGTCCCGCTCGGGCAGGCAGTCGCCGTACCAGGAGCTCTTCAGGGCCCCGCCGCGCCCGAAGACGTCCAGCAGCGGCACCTCCAGCTGCATCTGCGGGGTCGGCACCCCCACCAGCACGACCGTGCCGGCCAGGTCGCGGGCGTAGAAGGCCTGCCGCCAGGTCTCCGGGCGCCCCACCGCGTCGATGACGACGTCGGCGCCGAAGGAGCCGGTCAGCTCCTGCACCGCGGAGACGACCTGCTCCTCGGACATGCCCCGGGAGTCGATCGTGTGGCTGGCGCCCAGGGCCTGCGCCCACGTCAGCTTCTTGGCGTCCACGTCGATCGCGATGACGCGCCGCGCGCCGGCCAGCACCGCCCCGGCGATCGCCGCGCAGCCCACTCCGCCGCAGCCGATGACGGCCACGGTGTCCCCGCGCTGCACCGGGGCGGTGTTCACCGCGGCACCGATGCCGGCCATGACGCCGCAGCCGAGCAGCCCGGCCACGGCCGGGTCGAAGTCCAGCGCGGAGCCGTCGTAAATCGAGGTGTCGATCCTCGTGGCCTGCCCGGCGGCCACCAGCGTCTTGGGTGCGAAGGCGCCGATGCCCAGCGCCGGGCTCAGCGGCGTGCCGTCGGTCAGCGTCATCTTCTGCGTGGCGTTGTGCGTGGCGAAGCAGTACTGCGGGCGCCCGCGCTTGCAGGCGCGGCACTGCCCGCACACCGCGCGCCAGTTGAGGACCACGGTGTCGCCGACGGCGACGCCCTCGACGCCCTCGCCGACCGCGGAGACGGTGCCGGCGGCCTCGTGGCCCAGCAGGAAGGGGTAGTCGTCGTTGATGCCGCCCTCGCGGTAGTGCAGGTCGGTGTGGCAGACGCCGCACGCGGCGACGTCGACGACGACCTCACCGGCGATCGGGTCCGGCACCACGATGTCGACGGTCTCGACGGGGGCGCCCTTGGCGCGCGAGATCACTCCGGGAACGGTCCAGGCCATGCCAGGGACACTAACGACGATCCCGGACACCCCGCACGCGCCGGTAGCCTGGCCCCCGTGACCCTGCACCTGCACGACAGCGCCGCCGGCGCGGTGCGCGAGTTCGCGCCGCTGGTCCCCGGGCGGGTCGGCATCTACGTGTGCGGCGCCACCCCGCAGGGCTCTCCCCACCTCGGCCACGTGCGCGCGCAGGTCGCCTTCGACGTGCTGCGCCGCTGGCTGCTGCGCACCGGTCACGAGGTGACGATGGTCCGCAACGTCACCGACATCGACGACAAGATCCTCGCCAAGGCCGCCGAGGCCGGGGTGCCGTGGTGGGCGCACGCCTACCGCTTCGAGCGGGAGTTCGCCGCGGCCTACGACGCCCTGGGCGTCCTGCCGCCCACGGTGGAGCCGCGCGCCACCGGGCACGTGCCGGAGATGGTCGAGCTCATCGCCCGCCTGGTCGAGCGCGGCCACGCCTACGCGGCACCCGACGGCTCCGGGGACGTCTACTTCGACGTGCGCAGCTGGCCCTCCTACGGCGAGCTGACCCACCAGTCGCTGGACGACATGGAGCCGGCCGCCGACGCCGACCCCCGCGGCAAGCGCGACCCGCGCGACTTCGCGCTGTGGAAGGGCGCCAAGCCCTCCGAGCCCGCGAGCGCGTCCTGGGACACCCCGTGGGGGCGCGGGCGCCCCGGCTGGCACCTGGAGTGCTCGGCGATGGCCGGCCGCTACCTGGGCCCGCGCTTCGACGTCCACGGCGGCGGCCTGGACCTGCGCTTCCCCCACCACGAGAACGAGCAGGCGCAGTCGCGCGCGGCCGGCGACGGCTTCGCGAACTTCTGGCTGCACAACCACTTCGTGACGATGGCCGGCGAGAAGATGAGCAAGTCGCTGGGCAACGTCCTCGGCATCCCGCACCTGCTGCGCGAGCACCGCGCGGTGGTGCTGCGCTACTACCTGGTCTCCGCGCACTACCGCACCGCGCTGGAGCACTCGGCGACCTCCCTGGTGGAGGCCGAGGCGGCCTACTCCCGGCTGGAGGGCTTCGTGCGCCGGGCCGCCGAGCGCCTCGGCGAGCAGCCCGCCGGGCAGGTGCCGGACGCGTTCGCCGCCGCGATGGACGACGACCTGGCGACCCCGGCGGCGCTGGCGGTCCTGCACGAGGCCGTCCGCGCCGGCAACTCCGCCCTCGCCGCGGGCGACGAGGCGGCGCTGCGCACCGCGTACGAGCAGGTGCGGGCCGGGCTCGACGTGCTGGGCCTGGACCCCTTCAGCGAACCCTGGGCCTCGCAGGCGCAGGGTTCGGACACCGCGCGGGCGGCACTCGACGTGCTCGTCCGCGCCCGGCTGCAGGACCGTGCGACCGCCCGCGCCGCACGCGACTTCGCCACCGCCGACGCGGTGCGCGACGCACTCAAGGACGCGGGCATCGTGATCGAGGACACGCCCACCGGCGCCCGGTGGTCGTTGGAGGGCGAGCAGTAGTGGCAGGCAACTCGAAGCGGCGCGGAGCCGTGGCCAAGGGCAAGAAGGGCCCGACCGTCGGCAGCGGCGGCAAGAACCGTCGCGCCCTGGAGGGCAGGGGCCCGACGCCGAAGGCGAGCGACCGCCCGTACCACCCGGCGGCGAAGGCGGCGAACAAGGCGGCGCACCGCGCGGCCACGTCGAACGCGCCGGCCGGCACCCGCAGCGGTGGCCGTCCGCCGGTGCGCCGCAAGGCCGGCGGCGAGACGGAGTGGATCGCCGGGCGGAACTCGATCGTGGAGGCGATCCGCGCGGAGCTGCCGATCACGGCGATCCACGTCGCGAGCCGCATCGACGCCGACGAGCGGGTCAAGGAGATCCTGACCGCCGCCGGTGACCTGGGCATCCCGCTGCTGGAGTCCTCCCGCCAGGACCTGGACCGCCTCACCGACGGCGCGGTCCACCAGGGCGTCGCCGCCAGCGTCCCGCCCTACGACTACGCCCACCCGCAGGACCTGCTGGAGCGCGCCGCGGACAGCGGCCGCCCGCCGCTCGTCGTCGCGCTGGACGGGGTGACCGACCCGCGCAACTTGGGTGCCGTCGTCCGCTCGGTCGGCGCGTTCGGCGGCCACGGCGTCGTCGTGCCCGAGCGGCGCGCGGCCGGGATGACCGCCTCGGCGTGGAAGACGTCGGCCGGTGCCGCGGCCCGCGTGCCGGTGGCGCGGGCCACCAACCTCGTGCGCGCGCTGGTGGAGTACAAGGAGGCCGGCCTGTTCGTCGTCGGCCTGGACGCCGACGGCGACGTCTCGCTGCCCGAGCTGCGGCTGGCCGACGGCCCGCTGGTGGTCGTGGTGGGTGCGGAGGGGGCCGGGCTCTCGCGCCTGGTGCGCGAGAAGTGCGACCAGGTCGTCAGCATCCCCATGTCGGGGGCCGTGGAGTCGCTCAACGCCGGTGTGGCGGCGGGCATCGCGCTCTACGAGGTCTCGCGGCACCGCTGACGCGGAACGTGAAGCGGCAAGTACCTGAGGGTACGATCCCGGGATGGACGAGCAGACGCCGCAGCCGCGCTGGTTGAGCACCGAGGAACGCCGGGTGTGGCTGCGGCTCAGCGCCGTCATGGAGCTGCTGCCGGCGGCCCTGGACGCGCAGCTGCAGCGCGACGCCGGCCTGACCGTCACCGGCTACCTCACGCTGGCGATGCTGTCGGAGGAGCCCACGCGCAGCCTGCGGATGAGCGAGCTGGGCGCGCGCTCCAACGCCAGCCCGTCGCGCATCTCCCACGTCGTCAGCCGCCTGGAGAAGGACGGCTGGGTGCGGCGGGAGCGCAGCGCCGACGACGGCCGCGGGCAGGTCGCGATCCTCACCGACGCCGGCTGGGACAAGGTCGTCGCGACCGCGCCCGGTCACGTGGAGCGGGTCCGCCAGCTGGTCTTCGACCCGCTGCAGGACGGGGACGTCGCCGACCTGGACCGCACGATCACCCGGGTCCTGGACGTCCTGGACCCGGACGCGCGCTTCGCCGCCACGGCGCTGGCCCGCGAGGTCTGAGCCGGCGCCGCGGCACGGGCGGCGGGTGCGGGGGGAGGCGGGGCCTCAGACGTGGTCGCGCCAGGAGTGCTGCGGGTCGTAGCCCAGCACCCGGCGGGCCTTGTCGATGGACAGCAGCGTCTCGTGCTCCCCGAGCTCCTTGCGGACCTCCACGCCCGGGTACACCTCGGCCATGAGCTCGGCCGAGGAGCGGCCCATGACGGTGTCGGCGTTGGCGATGACGAACACCTCCACCCCGGGGTCGGTGCGCTGCAGCGAGCGCCGGACGGCCTGGGCGCCGTCGCGGGCGTCGATGTAGCCCCACAGGTTCCACTTGCGCAGCTGCGGGTCGGCGTCGAAGGAGGGGAAGGCCGCGTAGTCCTCGACGTGCATGACGTTGGAGAAGCGCAGGCCCGTCATCGTCAGCTGCGGCTCCCACCGGCAGAAGTGGTGGGCCATCTCCTCCTCGAGCGCCTTGACGAGGGAGTACGTGGACTCCGGGCGGACCCGGTACTCCTCGTCCAGCGGGGCGTACGGCGGGGGAGCGGCGTCGAAGGGCAGGCCGAGCAGGGTCTCGCTGGAGGCCCACACCACGTTGCGGATCCCCGCCGAGCGGGCGGCGTCGAACACGTTCCACGTCGCCGCGGAGTTGTTGCGGAACGTCGCGGAGTTGCTCAGCAGCCCCGGCGCCGGGACGGCGGCCAGGTGCACGACGGCGTCGAAGGGGCCGGGGCGCTCGTCGGTGCGCCCGGCGAGGGCCTCGAGCACCTGGCCGTGGTCGGTGAGGTCGATGCGCAGGAACTGCGCGTCGTCCTGCTCGGTCAGGCCCGGCGGGCGCACCTGGTCCAGGGCGAGCACGGAGAACCCGTGCTCCAGCAGGTCGCGCAGCACGACCCGCCCGAGCTTGCCCGCGGCGCCGGTGAGCGCGACGCGGGGTGCGGTGGGAGTGGACAACCTCGTCCTCCTGGTCGGTGGGGTCAGCGTTCCGCGATGACGCGGATGGCCTGGGTGTCGACACCGAGCACGGCGCGCTCGTCGGGCTTGGTGGGCAGCACGCTCTCCACGTACGAGTGCACGGCCTCGTCGAGGCCGACGTCGCGGCCGGCGCGCTCGGACAGGTACCAGCGGTGCTCCAGCACCTCGTGGAACAGCTCGGCGGCCTCCAGCTTGCCGCGCATCTCGCGCGGCACGGCGCGCTGCACGGGTTCGAAGACCTCGGCCATCCAGTCGTGGGCGACGATCTCCTCGTCCTCGTTCTGCCGGTCGACGGCCGCCATGTAGGAGTCGAGGTCGTTGAGCAGCCGGCGCGCCTGGTTCTCCTCGGCGTCCAGGCCGGTCAGGCGCAGCAGGCGCCGGGAGTGGTGCCCGGCGTCCACGACCTTGGGCTCGATGCGCACGCTGGTGCCGTCGATGTCGGTGGTGATCGCCAGCTCGCCGACGTCGAAGCCGAGGTCGTTGAGGCGCCGGATGCGGGCCTCCACGCGCCAGCGCTCGCCGCGCTCGAAGGACTCCGGCTCGGTCAGCTCCGACCACAGCGCCCGGTAGCGGGAGACGATGCGGTCGGAGATGGCCAGGACCTCGTCGAGGTCGGCGTCCAGCGCCTCGGAGGCCACGACGTCCAGGAGCTCGCCGGCGATGTTGGTGCGCGCCAGGTCCAGGTCGTACTCGCGCTGGCCGGTGGACAGCTCGTCGTACAGCTCGCCGGTCTCGGCGTCGACGAGGTAGGCGGCGAAGGCGCCGGCGTCGCGGCGGAACAGCGTGTTCGACAGGGACACGTCGCCCCAGTAGAAGCCGGTCAGGTGCAGCCGCACGAGCAGGACCGCGAGGGCGTCCACGGCGCGCTTGGCGGTGTCGGGGCGCAGCGTCTGGCTGTACAGGGCGCGGTAGGGCAGCGAGTACTGCAGGTGCCGGGTGACGAGCACGGAGTTCAGCGGCTCGCCGTCGCGTCCGACGCGGCCGGTGATGACGGCGACGGGGGAGACGGAGGGCACCTCGAGCCGGTTGAGCATGCGCAGCATCCGGTACTCGCGGTGGGCGATCTCCGCGTTGGTCTCCTTGACGGCGAGCACGCGGTTGCCCAGCTTCACGAAGCGCACGATGTGCCGGGAGATGCCCCGCGGCAGCGCCGCCAGGTGCTTGTCGGGCCACTCCTCCAGCGGCACCTCCCACGGCAGGTCGAGCAGTTCGGGGTAGGGCCTGGCCGCGGTGATCTGCAGGGAGGCCGTGGTGGGCGCGCTCACGCTGGTCATCCTCTCAGGAGCGGCGCGTGGCCGGAGGGCCCGGACGCGGCACGGGCCGCCACCCCGTCGTGCGGGGTGGCGGCCCGTGCCGTGGTGCCGGGGCGCTCAGGCCTCGATGCGCTGACCGGTGGTGTGGTCGAACAGGTGCACGTGACCCACCTTGGGGGTGAAGTGGACCGTCGAGCCCTTCTCCGGGGGACGGCGGCCGTCGACGCGCGCGATGACCTGGTGGGCCTCGCCACCCGGCTGGGCCAGCGAGCCGTAGATGTAGGCGTCCGCGCCGAGCTCCTCGACGACCTCCACCTGCACCGGCAGGCCCGCGCTGGACAGCTCCAGGTCCTCCGGGCGCACGCCCAGGGTCATCTTGCTGCCGGTGCCGGCCAGCGCGGCGCGCTCGACCGGGTGCACGGTGTCGCCGAAGCGCACCCCGCCCTCGGTGACGTCCAGGGTCAGCAGGTTCATGGCCGGGGAGCCGATGAAGCCGGCGACGAAGACGTTGTTGGGGTGGTCGTACATGCGCCGCGGGGTGTCGACCTGCTGCAGGATGCCGTCCTTGAGCACCGCCACGCGGTCGCCCATGGTCATGGCCTCGGTCTGGTCGTGGGTGACGTAGACCGTGGTGACGCCCAGGCGCCGCTGCAGGGAGGCGATCTGGGTGCGCGTCTGCACGCGCAGCTTGGCGTCCAGGTTGGACAGCGGCTCGTCCATGAGGAAGACCTGCGGCTGGCGCACGATGGCGCGGCCCATGGCCACGCGCTGGCGCTGGCCGCCGGAGAGGGCCTTGGGCTTGCGGGTCAGGTACTGCTCCAGGTCCAGGATCTTCGCCGCCTCCTGCACGCGGCGCTTGATCTCGTCCTTGGGGGTGCCGGCGATCTTGAGGGCGAAGCCCATGTTGTCGGCGACCGTCATGTGCGGGTAGAGCGCGTAGTTCTGGAACACCATCGCGATGTCGCGGTCCTTCGGGGGAACCGTGGTGACGTCGCGGTCACCGATGAGGATGCGTCCGCCGTTGACGTCCTCGAGACCGGCGAGCATGCGCAGGGAGGTGGACTTGCCGCAGCCGGAGGGGCCGACGAGGACGAGGAACTCGCCGTCCTCGACGTGCAGGTCCAGGGCGTCCACGGCGGGCTTGTCACCGCCGGGGTAGATGCGCGTCGCCTTGTCGAACGTGACCGTGGCCATCGTTGCGTCCTTCCACCGGCAGGTACGTGCCGGACGATCCGTCGTGGAGGACCCGGTCGCGGAGGGCGCCCGGGCGATCTTCGGTTGTGCCGTGGCGCCGTCGCCCCTGCATCGGATCGCGGCGCCGCGGTGGTCGGATCATGCACGACGGATCGCGGGAGGGCAAGGGCCGGTGCCGGGACGCGTGCCGGGATGCGCTCGGGCCCGCGCGGTGTTGGAGGGTGTGGACACCGCAGCGGTGCGGCGTCCGGGGGACAGCTGACGCCCTGGTCGTCGGCTCCCCTCGCCCTGGAGGACACTGGAACCGTGGACCTGGAAGAGACCAAGCTGCCCGGGGTCGGCCTGCGGCACGACTTCACCACCGCGCGCGGCCGGCGCATCGGCGTCATCTCGACCCGCGGCGGTGAGCGGGAGCTGCTCGTCTACTCCCAAGACGACCCCGACGCCTGCCACGCCGTCGTGGACCTCGACGGCGACGAGGCCGAGGTCCTCGCCGAGCTGCTCGGCCAGCCGCGCGTCATCGAGCGCCTGGCCCGCCTGCGCGAGCAGATCGAGGGCCTGGCCACCGAGGGCATCTACCTGGAGGACGGCTCGCCGTACGTCGGCAGGACGCTCGGCGACGCGGCCGTGCGCAGCCGCACGGGCGCCTCCGTCGTCGCGCTGGTGCGCAACGGCGAGGTCATCCCCTCGCCCGCGCCGTCCCAGGAGTTCCGCTCGGGTGACAAGATCGTGGTCGTCGGCACCCAGGAGGGCGTGCGGGCGACTGCCGACCTGCTGCACAACGGCTGACGACGAGGGGCGGCTGACGCCGCGGACCGGCTGACGCGGCCGGGGGGAAGGACGGTCTCGACAGGTGCACACCGCTGCTCTGCTCATCGAGCTCGGCGCGGTGATCCTCGGGCTCGGGCTCGTCGGCCGCCTCGCCGGGCGGCTCGGCATCTCCCCGGTGCCGCTGTACCTGCTGGCGGGGCTGGCCTTCGGGGCCGGCGGCATCCTGCCGCTCAACGCCCCCGACGAGTTCCTCGAGGCCTCCTCGGAGATCGGCGTCGTCATGCTCCTGCTGCTGCTGGGGCTGGAGTACTCCGCCGGGGACCTGCTGGGCAACCTCAAGCGGCAGGCGCCCGTCGGCGTGCTGGACCTCTTCCTCAACGGCCTGCCGGGCGCGGCCTTCGGCCTGCTGCTCGGCTTCGGCCCCGTCGGCGCGCTGGCCATGTTCGGCATCACCGCGGTCAGCTCCTCCGGCATCGTCGCCAAGGTGCTGGCCGACCTGGGCCGGCTGGGCAACCGGGAGACCCCCTCCGTGCTCGGGATCCTCGTGCTCGAGGACCTCGGCATGGCCGTCTACCTGCCGGTCCTCACCGCGGTGCTGGCCGCCTCCGGGGTGTGGGAGGCCACCGGTTCCGTGCTCGTCGCGCTGGCCTGCCTGGCCGTGGCCCTCGTGGTCGCGCTGCGCTGGGGGTCGGTCATCTCGAGGTTCGTCTCCGGCGGTTCCGGCGAGGTGACGCTGCTGCGCGTGCTGGGCCTGGCGCTGCTGGTGGCCGGGGTGGCCGAGCAGCTGCACGTGTCCGCCGCCGTCGGCGCGTTCCTGCTGGGCATCGCCCTCTCCAACGACCTGGAGGAGGAGGCCCACCACCGGCTGGAGCCGCTGCGCGACCTGTTCGCCGCCGTCTTCTTCGTCTCCTTCGGGCTCTCCACGGACCCCAGCAGCCTGCCGCCGGTCCTGCTGCCCGCCCTGGCCCTCGTCGTCGTCGGGGTCGCCACCAAGCTGGTGACCGGCTGGTTCGCCGCCAAGCGCGCGGGCATCGCCCTGCCCGGCCGCGTGCGGGCCGGCGCGGCGCTGATCCCGCGCGGGGAGTTCTCCATCGTCATCGCGGGGCTGGCCACGGCGGCCGGCGTGGACGGCCGGCTGGCGGCGCTGGCGGCCGCCTACGTGCTCGCGATGGCCGTCCTGGGTCCCGTCCTGGCCCGCTTCGCCGACCCGTGGGCCCGCGCCTACGCGCGGCGCCAGCGCGAGCGCGCCGTCACCGCCCGCTGAGGCCCGCACCGCCCGCTCGGCGGGGGACGGGCCCGCGGCGGGTCAGGCGCGCAGGTCGGCGAGGGTGGTCAGCAGTTCGGCCACGGCCGCCGGGTCCGCCACGCGCAGGGCCGCGGCCGTGGCGCCCTCGCCGACCTTCACCGTCACGTCGCCGTCGGCGGGGGACAGGGCCGCGAACGCGTCCTCGTCGGTGACGTCGTCGCCGGCGAAGAGGACGGCCCGCACGGGCGGGCCCTCGGCGGACAGCTCCTCGCGCAGCCGCAGCAGCCCACCGCCCTTGCCCAGCGGCACCGCGCCGAGCTCGACGACCTCCTTGCCGCGCAGCGCGTGCACACCCGCCCAGGTGGCCGGCCCGGCCAGCGCCGCAGCCGTGGCCGCCTCGGCGTCCGGGCGCGCGGCGCGCCGGGTGTGCAGGACCGCCGACATCGGCTTGCGCTCGACGGAGACGCCCGCGCGGCCCGCGGCGATCTCGTCGAGGGCGCCGCCCAGCCGCGCCAGCAGCTCCTGCTCCCCGGCCGAGAGCACCGCCGTGCCCGCCGTCGAGCGCGAGCTCTGGGTGCCGTGACCGCCCACGAGCACGACCTCCGGCGGCACGGCGGCGCGGGCGCGCAGGTCGGCCAGGTCGCGGCCGGAGACGAGCGCGACGTCGGTGCCCGCCACCAGCCGCTCCAGCGCGGCGCTCGCGGCCGGCAGGGCGCGGGCGGCGTCCGGGTCGTCGACGATGGGGGCGAGCACGCCGTCGAAGTCCAGCGCCACGAGGACGCGGCCGCGGCCGGCGAAGGCCTCCAGCGCCGCGCGGACCTCCCCGGGCAGCCCGCCGCTCACGAGGCCCGTCCGGCGACCTGGCCGTGGTGCTCCTCGAGGGCCTCCAGGAAGGAGGCCGCCCAGCGCTGCACGTCGTGGTCGGCGACCCGCCGCCGCAGGGCCCGCATGCGCCGGGCCTGCTCGCGCGGGGACATCCGCATCGCGCGCACGATCGCGTCCTTGAGGCCGTCGATGTCGTGCGGGTTGACCATGAGCGCCTGCCCGAGCTCGTCGGCGGCGCCGGTGAACTCGCTGAGCACGAGCACGCCCCGCTCGTCGTGGCGGGAGGCGATGTACTCCTTGGCGACGAGGTTCATCCCGTCGCGCAGCGCCGTGACGAGCATGACGTCGGCGGCCAGGAACAGCGCCGCCATCTCCTCGCGGCCGTAGGAGTGGTGCAGGTAGTGCACCGCGGTGTGCGCGATCGTCGCGTGCGTGCCGTTGATGCGCCCGACGGTCACCTCGACGTCCTGGCGCAGCTGCACGTACTGCTCGACGCGCTCGCGGCTGGGGGTGGCCACCTGCACGAGCACGGCCTCGCCGACGTCGCTGCGGCCGTCGTCGAGCAGCTCCTCGAAGGCCTTCAGCCGGTGCAGGATGCCCTTGGTGTAGTCCAGCCGGTCCACGCCGAGCAGCAGGAACTCGGGGTTGCCGAGGTCGCGGCGGATCTCCGCGGCGCGGGCCTCGACGTCCTCGCGCTGGGCGAGCTCGTCGAGGGCCTTGTAGTCGATGGAGATGGGGAACGAGGCGGCCCGCACCTCCCGCCCTCCCTCGGCGTCCAGCCGGATGCGCCCCGAGCGCGCGGGCAGGTTGGAGGCCCGGCGGCAGGCGCGGGTGAAGTTGTTGGCGTCCGCGGCGCGCTGGAAGCCCACGAGGTCCGCGCCCAGCAGGCCGTCGATGATCGCCTTGCGCCAGGGCAGCTGCGCGAAGATCTCGAACGGCGGGAACGGGATGTGGTTGAAGAAGCCGATGGACAGGTCCGGCCGGCGCCGGCGCAGCATCCGCGGCACCAGCTGCAGCTGGTAGTCCTGCACCCACACCGTGGCGCCCTCGGCGGCCTGCTGCGCCGCCGCCTCCGCGAAGCGCTCGTTGACGCGCACGTACGCCTCCCACCAGCTGCGGTGGTAGCCGGGCGCGACGATGACGTCGTGGTACAGCGGCCACAGGGTGCCGTTGGAGAAGCCCTCGTAGTACTCCTGGACCTCCTCGGCCGACAGCCCGATGGGCACGCAGCGCACGCCCTCGGCGTCGAAGGGCTCCGGGGGCTCGCCGGGCGCCCCGGCCCAGCCGACCCACGCGCCGTCCTCGCGCTTCATCACCGGTTCCAGCGCCGTCACCAGGCCGCCGGGGCTGCGCCGCCACGACGTGGAGCCGTCGGGCTCCTCCACGCGGTCGACGGGGAGGCGGTTGGCCACCACCACCAGGTCGTAGTCGCCGGCCATCCGGGAACCCTCCTCGCGCTCGGTCGCGGCCGACCCTACCCGGCGGTGCACCGGGTCACCCGTCGTGATCCGGAGGCCGCCGGGCGGCGCCCCGGCCGCGGCCGTGTCACGAGGACGTGGAGGAGTCGTGCGCACCCGGGGAGCGCGCCCCTCCTGCCGTACGGTGGGGGCGTGGTCACCCCCTACCCGCAGTCGCCGGGCGAGGCGCGCACGCGCGCCGTCGGCACCGGGGCGGCGGGCCGCGAGCACCACGCCCCGCAGCACGCCCCGCAGCTCGATCCGCAGCTCGATCCGCAGCCCGGTCGCACCCCCGCCGCCACCTGGCACCCGCCGGCGCACGCGCCCTCGCCCGGCGAGCGCCTCGGCCGCTACCGGCTGGACCGCGAGATCGGCCAGGGCGGGATGGGCATCGTCTACCTGGGCCTGGACGACGAGCACCGCGCCGTCGCCCTGAAGGTCCTCAAGCCGCACATCGCCGCCGACCCGCAGGCCCGCCAGCGGCTGGCCCGCGAGGTGCAGACCCTCGAGCGGGTCCGCTCCCCGCGCGTGGCCGAGGTGCTGTCCGCCGACGTCGACGGCACGTGGCCGCACCTGGTCACCCGCTACGTGCCCGGGCCCCCGCTGGAGCACGTCGTGCAGACGCGCGGGCCGCTGCGCGGCACCCGGCTGCGCGACCTCGGGCACGGGCTGGCCGAGGCGCTGCACGCCATCCACGCCGCCGGCGTCGTCCACCGCGACCTCAAGCCGAGCAACGTGCTGCTGCTGGACGGCCTGCCGGTGGTCATCGACTTCGGCATCGCCCACGTCGCCGACGACGTCCGGCTCACCTCCACGGGCCTGGTCATGGGCACCCCCGGCTACCTCTCGCCCGAGGTCGTGGCGGGCGGGCTGGTCTCCCCGGCGACCGACTGGTGGGGCTGGGCGGCCACCGTGGCCTACGCCGCAAGCGGGCGGCCGCCGTTCGGCACCGGCCCGATGGAGGTCGTGCTGGACCGCGTCCGCCGCGCCGACGTGGACCTGTCCGGCGTCCCCGCCGACCTGCGCGGGCCGCTGCTCGCCGCGCTGGCGGTCAACCCCTCGCACCGCCCGCACCCCGAGGCGCTGCTGCGCGCGCTCGACGGCGCCACGACGGGTCCGCTGGAGCAGTCCGGTGCGGCGGCCACGACCGCCGTGCCCACGCCGCACGGCGCCTCCCCGCGACCCGCGCCGCAGGAGCCGTCCGCGCGCTCGCGCTTCGCCTCGCTCATCTCCGACGAGACCACCCAGCTGCCCGCCGCGGCGCCCGCCACCCGGCAGGTGCCGCCGCCGGGCGCGCGGGCGCACGCCCCGGCGGACCTGCCGGCGGACGCCACGCGCACGCTCCCGCCGGTGGCGGGGCCCGCGCCGCAGGGCCCGCCCGTGCACCAGGCCCCGCCCGGCTGGATCCCCCGCGCCCCCGGTCCCGGGCCGCTGGCCCCGCCGCCCGGCTACCCCCCGCTGGGGCAGCGGGGCGGCCACCCGGTCGCGCCCCGTCCCGGCGAGCAGGAACCCGTGCGCCGGGGCACCAGCGGCGAGCCGGCGCGCCCGCAGCGCACGTGGACGCTGCTCGCGGGCCTGCTCGCGCTCGTGGGCGTCTTCGCCGTCGCGCCCGCGGCGGGCGTCGTGCTGAGCCTGGTCGCGGCGGCCGCCGCGCGCACCGTCGACCGGGCGGCCGCCGGGCTGTTCCGCCGCCGCTGGGAGGCGGGCCCGCGCGCCAGCGACGCGCTGGCCGTCGGCGCGGCGACCCCCTGGCACGCCGTCCGCGCGGCGGTGTCGACGGCCTTCGCGGCCGTGGTCCCGCTGCTGGTGGGCACCAGCGTCGTCTTCGTCCTCGGCACGTTCGGCGGCTCCGGCCGGCTGGCCCACGGAGCCCCGCTGACCCTGGCGCTCGGCGGGCTCGCCGGTGTGCTCGTCGCGTGGAACGGGCCCGGCAGCCGCTCGCTGCAGCGCGGCACCCGCACGGTGGTGCGCAGCGTGCTGCGCGGCGAGCGCGCGACGGGCGTCGCGATCGGCGTGCTGCTGCTCGTCGCCTTCGCCGCGCTGCTCGTCGTGCTCGGCGGCGGGCAGCCCGACTGGCGCCCGCTGACCTCCTCGCCGCTGACCTGGCTGAGCTGACCCCTCCTCCGGCGGCGGGGCGCGGGCCGCGGCCGGCTCAGGCCGACGCCTCGGCCTCGGCCCCTGGAGGCTGTGCGGGGGTGCTGGCGCGCAGCAGCACCTCGCTGTCGACGTGCCGGTGGCGCACCCGCCCGTCCTCGGCGGACTCGACGAGGTCGAACGCGGCGGCGCCGATGTCGGCCAGCGGCAGGCGCACCGTCGTCAGCGCCGGGGCGATGTCGCGCAGCGTCGGGATGTCGTCGAAGCCGGCGACGGCGAGGTCCTCGGGCACCCGCAGCCCCGCGTCGCGCGCCGCGGCCATCGCCCCCACGGCCATGACGTCGTTGGCGGCCAGCACCACCGGCCGGCGCCCCCCGGTGCGCGGCGGGGGCCCCTCGCGCAGCGCCCGCGCGAGGGCGGCGTACGCGCCGTCGCGGGTGAAGGAGCTGTCCAGCACGGCCTGCGGCACCAGCCCGCGGGCCTGCAGGCCCGCGCGGAAGCCCGCCGTCCGCTCGGCCGCCGTCGACAGCTCCTGCGGGCCGGGCAGCAGCCAGAACTCCCGGTAGCCCGCGTCGACGAGCGCCGCGGCGAGCCGCCCGGCCGCGCCGCGGTTGTCGACGAGGACGGTGTCGACCCCCAGCACGTCCTGCGTCACCGCGGCCACCCGCCCGCCGCCGGAGCGGAAGGCCTCCAGCTCCGCGCGCAGCGCGCTCGTCGACGCCCCGTCCTGCCAGCGCGAACCCGCCAGCAGCACCGCCCGCACCCGCTGGCGGCGCAGGGCCGCCACGTGCTGCACCTCGCGCCAGGGGTCCCCGCCGGTGACGGCCAGGGTGACGATGACGTCGGAGCCCGCGGCGCGCGCCATGACGCCCGCCGCGATCGTGGAGAAGTACGGGTCGGCGATGTCGTGCACGACCAGGCCCACCACGTTCGAGCGTCCCCGGGCCATCGCCTGCGCCTGCGCGTTGGCGCTGTAGTCCAGCCGCTCGGCGGCGGCCGTCACCCGCTCGCGCAGCGCCTCGCCGACGACCCGGGTGCTGCCGTTGAGCACGCGCGAGGCGGTGGCCAGCGAGACCCCCGCCTCGCGGGCGACGTCGTCCAGGGTCACCGGCCCGCCGGCGCGCTGGCGGGGGCGTCGGCGAGGGGGGGCGGGGTCGGCCACGCCGACATCCTGCCGCGCCGGCGCGCTCACAGGATGTCGGCGTGCTCCTCGGCGTGCCGCCGCAGGTGCAGCCGCACGAACGAGCACGCGGGGACGACCTTCAACCCGCGCGCCCGCACGTCGGCGAGGGCGGCCTCGACGACCTTGGTCGCCAGCCCCTCGTGCTCGTGCTCGGGCGCCACCTCGGTGTGCACCATCGCGATCGCCCCGTCCTGCGGGACGTAGTCGGCCAGCGCGACGACCCGCCCCTCGAGGCGGCCCTCCCACCGGTGCGCCTGCTCGTCGTGCGTGACGACCAGGTCGTCCACTGCTGCCACGTCCGGCTCCCTCCGCCCGTCGGCCGCGCCCTCGCGCGTCCCGCCGTGCCAACCCGCGCGGGCGCGGCGGCGTTCCCGGCCACCCCGCCGCCGCGCGCCGGGGCGCGGCTCAGCCGGGCAGCAGCAGCTCGCACGCCTGCTCCCACGAGGAGACGACGGCCGCGCAGCCGGCCTCGCGCAGCCCGGCGGTGCGCGCCTCGCGCTCGGCGGGCGGCACGAACTGCACGGTGCCGATGGTGCGGAAGCCCGCGGCCACGGCCGACAGCGCACCGTTGAGGGAGTCCTCCACGGCCACCGCCCGGTCGGGGGTGACGCCGAGCCGCTCGCCCGCCAGCACGTAGACGGCCGGGTCGGGCTTGCTCGTGGGCTCGGGCAGGGAGTCCTCGGCGCTGAAGCGGTGCCGGGGCTCGAACAGGTCCTCCAGCCCCGTCACCGCCAGGCAGGCGTCCAGCCGCGAGGAGGCGCTGGAGGTGACGGCCGCCAGGCCGTAGCGCTGCGCCAGCTGCGCCAGCGGGTCGCGCACCCGCGGGTCCGGGCGCAGGACGGTGCGCAGGTGCGCGGTGACGACGTCCTTCTCCTGCGCGACCCACCGGTCCAGGTCGTCGCGCTGCAGCTCGCGCCCGTACCCGCGGGCCAGCTCCTGGGCGGCGGCGCGGAAGTTCTTGCCGTTGGTCATCGCCTGCAGCTCGGCGGGGCTGTAGGGCCGCTCGGCCCCCAGCTCGGCCAGGAACCGGTTGGTGACGTCCGCCGAGGCGGCGTAGGCCGGTTCCTCCGAGGGGAAGAGGGTCCCGTCGGCGTCGACCAGCAGGGTCGTGACCCCCGCGGGGTCGAGGTCGGTGGAGCGGTTCGTCATGCGGCGCCCTTCTCGTCCAGTGCCAGGTACAGCTCGATCACCTCTCGCGGACCCTGCTCCTCCAGGGCGCGCAGCGCCACCTCGACCGAGGCGGCGAAGTGCTCGTCGAGGGAGAGGCTGTCGAAGACGCTGCGCTCGCTGAGCAGCGCCGAGGGGTCGACCTCGCCCGCGCCGGCCAGCTCCACCAGCCGCTCCGAGAGCGGGCCCTCGACGGGGATCGGCTCACCGGCGTAGTCGTAGCCGCGCAGGAAGCGCATCCAGCCGGCGACGGCCAGCACGAGCAGCTGGTGCGGGCGCTGCTGCGCCAGCGCACCGCGCAGCGAGGGGAAGACGTAGTTCGGCATCTTCGTGGCCCCGCGCCGGCACAGCCGCAGCAGCTGGTCGCCCATCTCGGGGTTGCTCAGGCGCTGCACCAGCGTGCGCTGGTACTCCTCCAGGTCGATCCCCGGCACCGGCGGCAGCAGCGGGACGATCTCGTCGCGCATGAGGTGCTCGAGGTAGGCGCGGAAGACGTCGTCGGCCATCACCTCGTCGATGGTCCGGTACCCCGCCAGGTACCCCAGGTAGCCCAGGGCGCAGTGGCTGGCGTTGAGCAGCCGCGTCTTCATCGTCTCGTAGGGGGTGACGTCGTCGGTCAGCTGCACGCCGACCTCCTCCAGCGGCGGGCGGCCGTTGCAGAAGTCGTCCTCCACGACCCACTGGGAGAAGGGTTCGGTGATGACGGGCCAGCGGTCGTCGACACCGGTCGAGGCGGCGACGGCGTCGCGCTCCTCGGGGGTGGTCACGGGGGTGATCCGGTCCACCATGGAGCTCGGGAAGCTCACGCGCTCCTCGATCCAGCCGGCCAGGTCGTCGCCGGTGCGCTCGTCGCGCAGCCGGGCGAAGGAGACCAGCGCGGTGCGCGCGGCGGAGCCGTTGTGCTGCATGTTGTCGCAGGAGAGCACCGTGAACGGCGCCGCGCCGGCCGCCCGCCGGCGGGCGAGCGCCTCGGTGAGGTACCCGAACACCGTCGCGGGCTGCCGCGGGTGCTCCAGGTCGGCGCGGACCTCGTCGTCGTCGGCGTCGAACTCGCCGGTGTGGGGGTCGATGCGGTAGCTGGTGCCCGTGATCGTCAGCATGACGAGCCGGGTGCGCTCGTCGGCGAGGACGTCGAGCACGGCCTGCGGGTCCTGCGCCGCCAGCAGGTAGCGCGTCATGACGCCGACGACGCGGGCGCGCTCGGAGCCGTCGCCGCTGCGCTCGACGACCGTCCACAGCCGGTCCTGGTCGGCGAGGACCTCGCCCATCTGCGGGCTGTGCATCCCGACGCCGACCAGGCCCCAGTCGCGGTGGCCGCGGCGGGCCAGCTCGTCGAGGTAGACGGCCTGGTGGGCGCGGTGGAAGCCGCCCACGCCGATGTGCACCACGGCGGGTGCCAGCGCGGCGCGGTCGTACTCGGGGACGGACACGTCCGGCGGCAGCTCCCGCAGCGTGCCCTCGCGCAGGGGGGTCGTCCGGACGGTGGTGGTGGTGTCGGTGGTGGTGGTGTCGGTCAACGGGGCTCCTCGGCCGTGCCCGCCGGCGGCGGGGTCAGTGGACAGCCCACGGGTTGGAGCCTGGTACGGAGCCCACCTGCTGGAACTCCCGCGAGGGGGTCGTACCCCGAGGAGGCCGGATCCAACCGGCGGGTCCCGCGTGGTCCCGTCCCGGGCGGGTACGGCGGGGGCAGGCGGAAGCAGCCGCCCCGCCCGACCCAGGAGCTCCCGTGAGCGATCGACCCGCCCTGTCCACCGAGACCCCCCGGCACCCCGAGCCGGAGGTGGAGCACGCCTTCGACCGGCTCGTGGGGGAGGGGCGGGAGCGGCTGAGCAGGCCGTTCCTGCCGCTGCTGTGCACCGGCCTGCTGGGCGGCATCGACATCGCCACCGGTGTCCTGGCCTACCTCGTGGTCATGGCGGAGACCGGGGACCACCTGCTGGCGGGGCTGGCCTTCTCGCTGGGCTTCGTGGCCCTGCTGCTGGCGCGCAGCGAGCTGTTCACCGAGAACTTCCTCGTCCCCGTGGCGGCCGTCGTCGCCCGCGAGGGCACCGTCGGGGCGCTGCTGCGGCTGTGGGCGGTCACCCTGGTCGCCAACCTGGCCGGCGGGTGGGTGCTCACCTGGCTGGTGGTGCAGGGCCTGCCGCGCCTGCGCGCGACCGCCGTCGAGGCCGGCACCACGTACGCGACGATCCCCGTCGGCCTGCAGTCGTTCTGCCTGGCCGTCGTGGCCGGTGTCGTCATCACCCTCATGACCCGCATGCAGCACGGCACCGACAGCACCGGCGTGCGCATCGTGCCGGCGGTCCTCTTCGGCGCCCTGCTCGCCGGTGGGCAGCTGTTCCACTCCGTGCTGGACTCGCTGCTGGTGTTCGCGGCGATCCACGCGGGCGCCGACGTCGGCTACGGCGACTGGCTGCCGCGGCTGGGGTGGTCGGCCCTGGGCAACCTGGTGGGCGGCCTCGTGCTCGTCACCGCGATCCGCCTGCTGCGCGTGCCGCACCGGGTCGCGCAGGCGCGCGCCGAGGGCTGAGCGGGACGGGTGCCGGCGGGTGGAGCCCCAGGCCGGAGTCGAACCGGCGACCATCCGCTTACAAGGCGGGCGCTCTGGCCTCTGAGCTACTGGGGCGGGTCCTGCGCGCCGAGTCTGCCACAGGGGCGCCCGGCGGGACCCGGGCCGCGCGGCGCCTACCGTGGCCGGGTGGGTGCGAGCAGCGGCGGGCTGCCGGGGGCGCGCGGTGCGGCGACCTGGCTGGGGGAGCGGGTCGGGCGGCTGGACGACGGGCGGCTGCGCGCCGAGCGGGACCCGGTGGCCCTGCTGCGCGCACTCGTGGAACCGGGGGAGCGCGCGTTCGTGGTGGAGGCGATGCGCGAGCAGGTCGTCGTCTTCTTCGCCGGGCAGCGGTGGTGGGCCACCAGCCTGCCGACGATGGCGAACCCGACGAGGGCGCGCCCGGGACGGGCGCTGACCGAGGACGTCTACGGCTGGGAGCACTGGTCGGCGTACGTGCGCCGCAGGCACCTGCTGTCGGTGACGGTGCTCGGCCCGGCGGACTCGGCCACCACGCTGGCGCAGGAGATCGCCGGGCACCTGCAGAGCGACCTGCGCGACCACATGGTCACCGCGGCGCTGGCCGGGGTGCCCGAGGGCGACCGGGCCGCGGCGGAGTTCCTGCTGGCGCTGAGCGGCCACGCCGTCCCGCGCGGGCCGGAGGTCGCCGCGATCACCGGGGACGCCGCCGGGGGGACCGCGCCGCCGTCCCCGCAGCCGCCGTCGTAGGGGCGCCGGCGGTACCGTGCCGCGTGCCCCTCCCCGTCAGCCACCCCCACCAGCGCTACAGCGTCACCGGCTACCAGGAGCAGGACACCGACGACGGGGTCCGCTGGTCCTGCGAGCTGCTGCGCCACGGCCAGAGCATCGGCCTGGTCAGCGGCGACGACGCCGGTGGACCGGACCGCTACACCTTCCCCGACCCCGCCCGCGGCGAGGAGTTCCTGGCCGCGGCGCGCACCCTGCACCCCGCGGCGGAGCGCCCCGGGGACGTGCTGGTCGAGGAGCTCGTCACGATCCGGATGCTCGACGCCCTGGACCAGGTCGCCTACTGCTTCGCCGAGGACCGCTTCGAGGAGACCGGCGCGCACCGGCTGGCCGAGCCGGGGCGGACGGCCGCGCAGGTCCGCGAGGAGCTCGCGGCGCAGCACGCCGGGCGCCGCCCGCGCGTCTGGGACAGGAACCTCTCGCAGATGGTGCCGGTGCTCCCGGAGGGCTGATCAGCGTCGCCGCCGGCGCTCCCGCAGCGCCCGCCAGGCGCCCGTCGACCACAGCGCCCACACCACGAGCACGGGCTGGAAGAGCAGCCGCACAGCGCGCGCGGTGTCGCTGTCGAGGCCGAAGGCGTCGGTGCGGGTGAGCAGCTGGGAGACGTTGCCGGGGAAGACGGCGACGAGGAAGACGGCCGTGGCGGCGCCCGCCAGCGGGCGGGCCGGCCGGCGCCACGCCAGCAGCAGCGCCCCGCCGAGGGCGAGCTCCACGACGCCGGAGGCCACGACGACGAGGTCCGCGTCCAGCGGCAGCCACGGCGGCACCTGCGCCTGGAACTCCTGCCGCCGGGTGGTCAGGTGGCCGGTGCCGGCGGTCAGCAGCACCAGGCCGAGCGCGGCCTGCGCGGCGGTGCGGGCCGCCCCGCGCGCGCCCATCAGGCGGTGACGGTCTCGAGGGTGACGGGCACGTTGCCGCGGGTGGCGTTGGAGTAGGGGCACACCCGGTGGGCGGCCTCGACGAGCTGCTCCGCGGCGGCCTGCTCGATGCCGCCGAGCTCGACGTGCAGGGTGACCTCCAGGCCGAAGCCGCCGGCGCCGTCCGGGCCGATGCCGACCTCGGCGGTGACGGCGGAGTCGGTGAAGGACGCCTTGCGCTCGCGCGCGACGGCCTTGAGGGCGCTGTGGAAGCACGCGGCGTAGCCGGCGGCGAACAGCTGCTCGGGGTTGGCGCCGCCGCCGGGGCCGCCCATCTCCTCCGGCACGGCGAGGTCGAGGTCGACGAGGCCGTCGGAGGAGCGCGTGCGCCCGCTGCGGCCCTCCCCGGTGGCGGTGGCGACGGCGGTGTAGACGACGGGCACGGGAGCCTCCCAGTAGGTAGAACGTTCGTTCTCCCAGGAGTGCACACCCTCCGGACGGCCCGGTCAAGCGGAGCGGCCCGGCGCCGGCCGCGGCTACCGTGGTCCGGTGACGACCGACGTGCGCTCCACCCCGGCCCGGGAACGGTTGCTGCGCACGGCGTCCGCGCTCTTCTACGCCGAGGGCCTGCGCTCGGTGGGGGTGGACCGGGTCGTCGAGGAGGCCTCGGTCACCCGGGCCACCTTCTACCGGCACTTCGCCGGCAAGGAGGCCCTCGTCGTCGCCTACCTGCAGGACGTCGACCGCGGGGTGCGCGAGCGGGTCGCCGAGCCGCCCGCCGCACCGGAGGAGGCGGCGGCCTTCGTGCGCCGGCTCACCGGTGCCGTCGGCGAGCAGCTGTGCGGGCCGGGCTTCCGCGGCTGCCCCTTCATCAACGCCGCCGCCGAGCACCCCGACCCCGCCAGCCCCGTCCGCCGGGTCGTGCGCGAGCACCGCCGGTGGCTGGGGTCCACGGTCGAGCGGGCGCTGGGCGCCGCCGGGCACCCCGACCCGCCGGGCGCCGCGCGGCGGTGGACGGTGCTGCGGGACGGGGCGATGGTGGCCGGCTACCTCGACGACCCGGCGCAGGCGCAGGCCACGCTGGAGGCCGCCGTCGACGACCTGCTCGCCGGCCGCTGAACCCCGCGCCGCCGCGGCGGGCCCGGGCGCTCAGCGGCCGGCGGGCCGCCGCGCGCGGAACCGCTCGCGCACCCACCACACCAGCGCACCGGCCGCCAGCACCGCCGCGCCGCCGAGCAGCGGGCCGGTGGGCAGGCTCAGCGCCAGCACCACGCAGCCCAGCAGCCCGAGCGCGGGCACGACGCGGGGCGGGCGGCCCTGCTCGCGGGTGAGCGTCCACGCGCTGGCGTTGGCGACGGCGTAGTAGACGAGGACGCCGAATGAGGAGAACCCGATGGCGTCGCGCAGGTCGACCGTGGTGACCAGCACGGCGACGACCGCCCCCACGGCCAGCGCCGCGCGGTGCGGGACCCCGTGGACGGGGTGGACGGCGGCCAGCACCGGCGGCAGGTCGCGCTCGCGGGCCATCGCGAACGTGGTGCGCGAGACGCCCAGCAGCAGCGTCAGCAGGGAGCTCAGGGCGGCCAGCGCGCCGCCGACCGCGACGAGCGGGGCCCAGCCGGCCGCCGAGCCCGCTTCCACCGCGCGCCGCAGCGGCGCCGGGCCCGCCGCCAGGGCGTCCGGGCCGAGCGCGGCGAGGACGGCCACCCCGACGGCGGCGTAGACGGCGAAGGTGGTCCCCAGGGCGATCGGCACCGCCCGCGGGATGGTGCGGGCCGGGTCGCGCACCTCCTCGCCGAGCGTGGCGATGCGCGCGTACCCGGCGAAGGCGAAGAACAGCAGGCCCGCGGAGGTCAGCACCCCGCCGGCGTCCACGCCCTCCCAGCGCAGCCGCCCGGCGTCCGCGGTGCCGCCGGCCAGGGCGGCCACCACGACGACGGTCAGCGTGAGCAGGACGGCCACGACGAGCAGGCGGGTCACCAGCGCCGACTTCTGCACGCCGCGGGAGTCCAGGGCGGTGATCGCGGCCACGGCGGCCAGGGCCAGCGGGCGGGCGTGCTCGGGCGCCACCTGGGTGGCGAACGTCAGGGCCATCGCCGCGCAGCTGGCGCTCTTGCCGACGACGAACGCCCACCCGGCCAGGAAGCCCCAGAACTCGCCCAGGCGCAGGCGGCCGTAGGCGTAGGTCCCGCCGGACTCGGGGTGGACCGCGGCCAGGCGGGCCGAGGACGTCGCGTTGCAGACGGCGACGACGGCGGCCACGGCGAGCCCGAGCAGCAGCCCGCTGCCGGCGGCGGCGGCGGCCGGGGCCCAGGCGGAGAAGACCCCGGCCCCCAGCATGGCGCCCAGCCCGACGACGACCGCGTCGCGGACGCCGAGGCGGCGGGCCAGGGCGGGACGGCTCGCGGGGGTGGGCAACGCGGGGCTCCTCGCGGGCGTCGGGGTCGCGGCCCGGGCAGGGTAGCGAGCCGGGCGCGGTGCCCGGGTGCTCAGGTGCCCGGGTGCGCAGGTCCCCGGGCGCCCGGGTGCTCACCCGGGCGGCAGCTCGCCGTCCGCCCGGGCGCGCTCGACGGCCGCGCGCGTGCTGGAGACGCCGTACTTGCGGCGCACGCCCACCAGGTGCTGGCTGACGGTGTTGACGGCGACGCCGAGCACGGTCGCCGCGCCCGCCGCGGTGCGACCGGTGGCGACGAGCAGCAGGACCTCCCGCTCGCGCGGGGTCAGGCGGACCGCCGCCGGGCGGGAGGGGCCCGCCTCCGGGGTGGCACCGCCCGGCGTCCCGGCGGCACCAGCGGCCCCGGTGGCGCCGGTGAGGCGGGTGAAGGCGTCCTCGGTGAGGCAGACCAGCCGGACGCCGTCCACGGCGAGCACGAGCGGTTGCCGCGCGGCCTGCCGGGCGAGCGCCCGCAGGTGCCCGCAGGCCGCGCCCGCGGCCTCGTGCCCGGCCCCGGTGGCGTCCACGCCGCGCTCCGATCTCCCAGGTGCCCGTCCCGCGGCGCCTCCAGCGGCGACTCCGGGGACGCTACGCGTGTTTGCGCTAACACACAACGCTCGACCCGTCGCGGCCGGGTGCGTGCCACCATGCCGCCGTGGAGATCACCGGGCCGGGGGGGCCGCGGGTCGGCCGGCGCCTGCACCGGGCCGCGAGCATGGCCGACGTCGCGCGCCTGGCCGGCGTCTCGGCGCAGACGGTCTCCCGGGTCGTCAACGACCGCGCCAACGTCGACCCGGCCACCCGCGAGCGCGTCCTGGCCGCCGTCGACCAGCTCGGCTACCGCGCCAACGCCGCCGCCCGCACGCTGGCCACGGGCTCCTCGCGCACCATCGGCGTCATCGCCTCCACGCTGAGCACCCACGGCGCCGTCCTCGTCCTCGACGGCATCACCGAGGAGGCCGCCCGGCACGGCTACCGGATCTCCCTGGTGCCGGTGCACGCGCCCTCGCTGCGCGACGTCTCCGGCGTCGCGACCGCCCTGGCCGGCCGCGACGTCGACGCGCTCGTCGTCTGCGTGGCCTCCTCGGTGCTGCGCGAGGCGAGCGCGGGGCTGCCCGTCGACGTGCCCGTCGTCGTCACCGACGGCGACGGGCAGGACGTCTTCCCCGCCGTCGACAGCGACCCCCGCCCGGGGGTGCGCGCCGCCGTCGAGCACCTGCTGGGCCTGGGGCACCGCCGGATCGCGCACCTGGCCGGCCCGGACGACTCCGCGACCGCGCGCCGGCGCACCACCGTCTGGGCGCAGGTGCTGCGCGAGCACGGCCTGCCGGTGCCCGCCGCGCCCGCGGGGGACTGGAGCGCCGCCTCGGGCGCCGCCCTCGGCGCCGCCCTGCTGGCCGAGCACCCCGCCACGACCGCGGTCGTCTGCGCGAACGACCAGATGGCGCTGGGGCTGCTGCGCGCGTGCGCCGACGCGGGGGTGCGGGTGCCGCACGACCTCAGCGTCACCGGCTTCGACGACGTGGAGGCGGCCGCGTACGCGGTGCCCCGCCTGAGCACCGTCCGGCACGACCTCGTCGAGGTCGGCCGCCGCGCCGTCCGCGCCGTGCTGCAGCGGCTGGACCCCGGCGCGGACGTGGGGCCGGTCGGCCTGGTGCCCAGCGAGTTCGTCGTGCGCGAGAGCACGGCGGCCCCCCGCGGCTGATCCGGGGGCGCCGGCCCCTGGTCCGCGCGCCGCGGCAGCGCGATGCTGGAGCCGCAGCGGCAGCGCAGCCGTGGCGGCGGGGTGAGGAGGACGTCGTGGACGCGGACGGGCAGCGGACGGTCGTGGTGGGCACCAGCAGCCTCGCGGAGTCGCGGGCGGCCCTGGTGTGGGCCGCGCGCGAGGCCTCCCGGCGCGGGGCGCTGCTGGTGCTCGTGCACGCGCAGGCCCAGCCGGTGGTGCTCGACGGCACGGCGGCCGTCCTCACCCCCGAGGTGGCCGCCCACCTCGAGGCCGCCGCCCGCGAGGAGCTGCGCGCGGCGCGGCGCGCGGCCCGGGAGAGCGCCGACGTGGAGGTCCGCGCCGTCCTCGCCCGCGAGAGCCCCCGCCGGGCCCTGCTGCGCCACGCCCGGCACGCGGAGCTCGTCGTCAGCGGCGCCCGCCGCCGCAGCCGCCTGCGCGCCGGGCTGTTCGGCGCCTTCCAGCTGGGCTCCACCAGCCTCTTCCTCGCCTCGCACGCCTGCTGCCCCGTCGCCGTCGTCCGGGACCTGCCGGCGCCGGGCGCGCAGGGCGTCGTCGTCGGCTGGGACGGCTCGCCCGCGGCGCAGGCCGCCGCCGGCTGGGCCGCCGCGCACGCCGCGGCCCTCGACGTCCCGCTGCGGGTGGTGACGGCCTGGCAGACCCCGCTGGACCGCACCGCCGACCTCGCGCCCGCGGCGTTCGGCGAGGCCCACGAGGCCGCCGAGGCGGCCGCCCGCGGCGCCCAGCAGGACCTGCTCTCCCGCTGGCGCGCCCAGCACCCCGGGCTGCGGGTGCGCGGCGAGGTCGTGGAGGACCCCTTCGCCTCCGACGCGGTCCTGACCGCCGCCGAGGGCGCCGAGCTCGTCGTCGTCGGCTCCCGCGGGCACGGCGCGTTCGCCAGCGCGCTGCTGGGCTCCACCAGCCACGAGGTGCTGCACCGCGCCCGCGGCCCGGTGGTCGTCGTGCCCGACGCCGAGCGCGCCGCCGCGCGCAGCCGGCGCAGCCCCCTGGACGGCCCGGCCGGCGGCCAGGTCGACGAGGTCGTCGACTGAACCCCGCCGGGGGCGCGGGTCGGGGGCGCGGCTCAGGGGCGCTCGCGGCGCACCGGTGCGTCCACGCTGGTGGGCTCCTCACCGCCCACGCGCACCACGCCCGGCACCGTGCGGGCCAGGACGGCCGCGATGCGCCGGGCGGCCTCCTCGTGCGGACCGGCCAGCACGACGACGCCGTCGGTGACCTCGACGGTCCACGACTGCCCGGGCAGGTCGGCGGCGAGCTTGGCCGCGACGGCGTCGCGGACCTCCTCGTCGTCGAGGGTCGTCACGCGCAGCACGTCGCGGCGGGCAAGCACGCCGACCAGGCGGCGGCCGTCCAGGACGGGCAGCGCGCGGATGCCGCGCTCGACGAGCAGGTGCACCGCGTCGGCGAGGTCGCCGTGCACGTCGACCGTGACGGGGTGCTCGGTCATGACGTCGGCGACCAGGCGCGGCGGGGCGTCCTCGTCGGGACGCTCCAGGAAGTGCGCGCGCGGGTCCCGGGCCAGCCGCCCGCGCAGCAGGTCGGACTCGCTGACGACGCCGACGAGCCGGCCGTCGGCGTCCAGGACCGGGGCCGAGGCGATCCGGTGGCGCAGCAGCACCCGCGCCGCCGAGGGGACGTCGTCGTCGCTGCGCACCGTGACGACCTCCCGGCCGTCCCGCGGCAGCGCCTCCCGCACCAGCACCCGCACCACCCGCCCGCTCCTGCGCCCGCGCGGGCGCTCGCGGTCAGCCTGCCCCCGCGCGCCGCCCCGCGCCAGGGGCGCGCCGGTGCGGGAGCGCCGCACCCGCCGCTCACCCGCCCGTCACCGGACGTGCGGACCTCCGGCCCTGGTCCCGGGCGGGCGGGTCGGGTAGGACAGGGGTGTCCTGGAACCCAGACCCGAACGGGGCGACCGTGTCCAGCAGCACCTCCACGTCCAGCACCCTCCAGAGCGCCACCGACCCGGCCACCGGTGCGGCGGACCGGCTCGGCACGCTCGACGAGGCCGAGCTCGCCGCGCTCGACGCCTGGTGGCGGGCGGCCAACTACCTGACGATCGGCCAGATCTACCTGCAGGACGACGCCCTGCTGCGGCGGCCGCTGGAGCCGGGCGACGTCAAGCCGCGCCTGCTCGGCCACTGGGGCACCAGCACGGGGCTGTCCTTCCTCTACGCGCACCTGTCCCGCCTGGTGCGGCTGACCGGTCAGCGCGCCCTGTACCTGGCCGGCCCCGGGCACGGCGGCCCGGCGCTCGTGGCCGCCGGCTGGCTGGAGGGCACCTACAGCGAGGTGTACCCGCACGTGGGCCAGGACGCCGAGGGCGTGCGGCGGCTGTTCCGGCAGTTCTCCGCCCCCGGCGGCATCCCCTCGCACGCCTCCGTGACGACCCCGGGCTCCATCCACGAGGGCGGTGAGCTGGGCTACGTCCTCATGCACGCCTTCGGCGCCGTCATGGACAACCCCGACCTGCTCGCGGTCGCCGTCGTCGGCGACGGCGAGGCGGAGACCGGGCCGCTGGAGGGTTCCTGGAAGGGCGTCTCCTTCCTCAACCCCGCCCGCGACGGGGCGGTGCTGCCGGTCCTGGACCTCAACGGCTACAAGATCTCCGGGCCGACCGTCCTGGCGCGCAAGGACCCCGCGCAGCTGCGCTCGCTGCTGCAGGGCCACGGCTACGAGGTGCTCGAGGTCGAGGGCGACGACGTGCCCGGGATGCACCACCGCTTCGCCGCGGCGCTGGCCCGCGCCCACCGGAGCATCCGCGAGATCCAGACCGCCGCCCGCAGCGGCGCCTGGGACGGCCGGCAGCCGACGTGGCCGATGATCGTGCTGCGCACCCCCAAGGGCTGGACGGGACCGCGCGAGGTGGACGGCGTGCAGGTCGAGGGCACCTGGCGCTCGCACCAGGTGCCGCTGTCGGGGGTGCGCGACGACCCCGAGCACCTGCGCCTGCTGGAGGAGTGGCTGCGCTCCTACCGCCCCGAGGAGCTGTTCGACGCCGACGGCCGCCCCAGCGCCGCGGTCCTGGCGAACAACCCGGCCGGCGAGCTGCGGATGTCGGCGACCCCGCACGCCAACGGCGGGCTGCTGACGCGGGACCTGGACCTGCCGGACTTCCGCGACTACGGCGTGCAGGTGCAGCGCCCCGGCGGGGCGCGGGCGGAGTCCACCCGCAAGCTGGGCGAGTTCCTGCGCGACGTGTACCGCGACAACCCCGACACGTTCCGGCTGTTCTGCCCCGACGAGACCAACTCCAACCGCCTCGGCGCGGTGTTCGAGGTCTCCGACCGGGCGTGGATGGAGCGGACCGAACCCGGCGACGTCTCGCTCTCGCGCGACGGGCGGGTCATGGAGGTGCTCAGCGAGCACAACTGCCACGGCTGGCTGGAGGGGTACACCCTCACCGGCCGGCACGGGCTGTTCGCCACCTACGAGGCGTTCGCGATGGTCAGCGCCTCGCAGACCGTCCAGCACGCCAAGTGGCTGGAGGAGGCCGCGCACCTGCCGTGGCGGGCGAAGGTCCCCAGCCTCAACGTGCTGCTCACCTCCACGGCCTGGCGCAACGACCACAACGGCTTCAGCCACCAGGGACCCGGGCTCATCCAGACCGCGCTCACCCAGCGCTCCAGCGTCGCGCGCGTCTACCTGCCGCCGGACGCGAACTGCCTGATGTCGGTGGCCGACCACTGCCTGCGCTCGCGCTCGTACCTGAACCTCGTCGTCATCGACAAGCAGCCGCAGCTGCAGTACCTGTCGATGGACGAGGCCGTCGAGCACTGCACCCGCGGTGCGGGCGTGTGGGAGTGGGCGGGCACCGACGACGGCTCGGCTGCCCCCGACGTCGTCCTGGCCTGCGCCGGTGACGTGGTGACGATGGAGACCGTGGCGGCCGCGGCGATCCTGCGCGAGCGGCTGCCGCAGCTGCGCACCCGCGTCGTCAACGTCGTGGACCTCATGCGGCTGCGCCGGCCCGCCGACCACCCGCACGGCATGGACGAGTTCACCTTCCGCGAGACGTTCACCGACGACGTGGACGTCGTGTTCGCCTTCCACGGCTTCCCCGGGGCGATCCACCAGCTCGTGCACGGCCGCCCCGACGCGGACCGCTTCCACGTCCGCGGGTTCATCGAGGAGGGCACCACGACGACGCCCTTCGACATGACGGTGAAGAACCGCGCCTCGCGCTACCACCTCGTGATCGACGCGCTGAACAACGCCCGGCGGCTGCCCGTGGGGGCCGGCGAGGTGAAGGCGTGGTGCCACCAGCAGCTGGAGCGGCACGCCTCCTACGTCGTGGAGCACCTGGAGGACATGCCCGAGGTGCGCGACTGGAGCCTGGGGGACTGGGCGACGCGGGGCTGAGGCGCCCCGTTCAGGCGGCGGCCCGGCGCTGCAGCAGCAGCAGCGCCAGGTCGTCGTCGATGCGGCCGCCGGCGTGCTCGCGCACGTCCTCCAGCAGGCGCTCCAGCGCCGCGTCCAGGTCGTCACCTGCCGCCAGCACCGCCGCGGCCGCCTCCACGTCGAAGAAGCGCCCCGCCGCGTCGCGCGCCTCGGCCAGGCCGTCGGTGAACAGCAGCAGCCGGTCGCGACCGCCGAGCCGGGTGGTCTCCACCAGCGGGTCCACGCCCAGGCCCAGCGGCGGGCTGCGGTGCGCCCCGACCGGCGTCACGACCCCGTCGGCGCCCACGCGCAGCGGGGCGGGGTGCCCGCACAGCACCACCCCCAGCGAGCCGTCCGGGCCGACCTCGCACAGGACGGCCGTGACGAAGTCCTCCGCGCCCAGCCGCGGCGCCACGGACGCCTCGACGCGGCGCGCCAGCTCGGCCAGGCCCACGTCGGCCAGCGGCGCGTCGTGCCGGAACGCCGACAGCACGGCCGCGGCGGTGTGCACGGCGGGCAGCCCCTTGCCGCGCACGTCGCCGAGCACCACGCGCACCGCGTCCCCGGTGGCCACCACGTCGAACAGGTCCCCGCCGACCAGCGCGTGCGCGCTCGCCGAGCGGTAGCGGGAGGCCAGGCCGAGGTGGCCGACGCGGGCCGGCACGGGGGGCAGGATCGCGGTCTGCGCGACCGTGGCGACCTCGGTGACCTGCCGCACGTGCTCCTCGCGCCGGGCGCGCACGTGGGCGCTGAGCACGGCCACCAGCGCCAGCGCCGCGCTGCCGGCCACGCGCACCAGGCCGTCGCGGCCGGGAAGGTCGCCGGCGTCCGCGCTGAGCAGCGCCACGGCCGCGGTGGCCAGGCCCGCGACGAGCGAGGTGGCCCGCCAGGAGGTGTAGAGCGAGGCCACGAACGCCGCCAGCGCCAGCCACGGCACCACGACCAGCCGGCCGTCGGCGAACCACTGGGTGGCGGTCAGCACCACCACCCACGTCAGCGACAGCGCGAGCACCAGCGCCCGCCTGCGCGCACCGTCGTCAGCCATCGCGCCGAGTCTCGCAGCCGCCCGCTGCCCGGCGGAAATCCGCTCGTGCCCGCCGCGGGGAGCGGCCAGCATGGGCGCCGTGGACCTCGCCGACCTCGTGCTGCACGCCCAGGCCGACGCCTGGGCCGAGCAGGCCCGCCTGCGCCCGGGCGGCGCGAGCGCCGAGCTGCCGGGTGCCCGGCTGGCCGGCAGCGGGCTGCCGCACCCCCAGCACAACGGCGCCGACCTCACCGACGCGCACGCCGTCGACGAGGCCGCGGTGGCCCGCTGGTTCGCCGGGCGCGGGCTGCCGTGGGCCTGGCGGGTGCCCGCGCGCTCCGGCTGGGAGGGCGGGCGGCTGGTGCTGGAGCAGCGGCTGATGGGCCTGCCGGCCCAGGACCTGCGCCCGGCCCCGCTGCCCGCCGGCGTCGCGGTGCGCACCGCCGGCCCGGCGGACGCCGACGCGGTGGTCGCCGTCGACGTCGCCGCCTTCGGCGGCCCACCGGCACCGGCGCGCGCCTGGCTGCAGGGGCTGCTGGAGGCCTCCGGCTCCCGCGCCGGGAGGGCCGAGGTGGCGCTGGTGAGCGAGCACGGGCAGCCGGTCGCCACCGCCTACGCGGTCCGCTCCGCCGGCCGCGCCGGTCCCGCCGTGCTGCTGGCCGGGGTGGCCGTCGTCCCCGCCGCGCGCCGGCGCGGCATCGCGGCCGGGACCTCCTCGTGGCTGCTGGCGCGGGCCTTCGCCGCGGGCGCCGCCCTGGCGCACCTGCAGCCCGACGACGAGCGCGCGGCGCGGGTGTACCGGCGGCTGGGCTTCACCGAGGTCCCGGGCCTGCAGATCCGCTCGCCGGACCCGGAGCGCGAGCCGGCCCGTCGTTAGGCTGGCCCGGCCCGTCCGTCGAAGGGGAGTCGCGTGCCCAAGAAGAAGTCCCGTCGCACCGCGGTGCGCGCCCGCCCCGCGGGCCTGTCGCCGCTGCGGACGGGCGGCCGCGCGCTCGGCGCCCTGCAGGTCCCCTTCCGCCGCTTCCTGGAGGCCGAGCAGGAGGAGGACGAGCGGGAGGGCGAGGTGGCCCTGCCCGCCGGCGACCTCGAGGCCCGGCTGATGGAGTCGCTGGGCTGGCTGCTCATCGACGCCGGCGTGGACCCCGCACCCGGCTCCGCGGACTCCTTCCGGGCCGCCGACCTGCACGTGCTCTTCAGCGAGCTGGTGCCCGCCGTCGCCGAGCACAACGGCCTGGACCCGCAGGAGCTCGTCGACGAGACCCGCGTCGCCTGGACGACCTACCTGCTGTTCCTGGGGGAGTCCGGTGCCTGGCGCGGGGAGCCGGAGGAGCTCGCCGACTGCCTCGACGTCGCCTCCGGCGGGGTCGGCGGGTCGGCCTCCGGCCAGGCCAGCGTGCTGGACGCGCTGCAGGCCGCCGAGGTGGCCGTGCCGCTGGAGCGCCGGCTGGAGGACCTGCTCTCGGTGCCCGTGGTGGCCGCGGTGGTGGCGGCCCACGACCGGCTGGCCGCCGGGGTGGACGTCGGCGACGACCCGCTGGAGGGTCCCGCGGCCGTGGTCCGCGAGGCGCTGGCCCCCTTCGGCGACGCCCTGGACGCGGACACCTTGTGGATCGACTGGCAGCGCTCGGGGGTGGTGGGCGTCGTCGGCGGGCGCACCGCCGTGGAGGCCGCCGACCAGCCGGAGCACCGGTTCGTCGTCGCCACGAGCGCGCTGCGCGCCGTGGTGGAGGAGGCCCTGGCGGCCTCGGCGAGCCCGGCGGGCGTGGTGGGCGCCCTCGCGGTCGTCGCCTCCAGCGTGCTGGACCCGCTGACGACCGGCGGGCTGCACGAGGTCATGGCCCGCACCGGCGACGAGGAGCGGCTGGAGGACGCGCTGGCCACCGTCACCCGCCTGGCCGGGCTCGGCGTCCTGTCCCCGGTGGAGCCGTGGACCGCGCGTCCCGGGCTGGCCTCCGCCGTCCACGACGTCGTCGCCGGGTACTTCGCCGCGGACGACGAGGACGGGCGCGACGAGGACGACGACGAGGACGAGCGCGAGGACGAGCGCGGGCAGGGCGAGCGCGACGCCGGCGCGGTGGCGGGGGCGGCCCGGGCGTGAGCGCCGACGGGCGCGGTGCGGTGCGCATCGGCACGTCCGGGTGGAGCTACGACCACTGGGACGGGGTGCTCTACCCGCCGCGCACCCCGGTGCGCGCCCGGCTGGAGCACTACGTGCGCGCCTTCGACACCGTCGAGGTCAACACCAGCTTCTACCGCTGGCCGCCGCCGGCGACGTTCGCGGGGTGGGCCGCGCGGTTCCCGCCCGGCTTCACCGCCGCGGTCAAGGCCTCGCGCTTCCTCACCCACTACCGCCGCCTGGGCGACCCGGACACCTGGCTCGAGCGGGTGCGGGAGGGGCTGGCGGCCCTCGGCCCGCACGCGGGACCGCTGCTCGTGCAGCTGCGCCCCGACCACGCGCGCGACGACGAGCGCCTGGAGGGGTTCCTGGAGCGGGTGCCCGCCGGGGTGCGGGTCGCGGTGGAGTTCCGCCACGACAGCTGGGACGCCGACCCCGTCGCCGACGTCCTCACCCGCCACGGCGCCGCCTGGTGCGTCACCGACGGCGCGGGCCTGCCGACGGCCCGCAGGCTGACCACCGACGTCGGCTACCTGCGCCTGCACGGCCCCGCCGACCAGCCCCGCTACGCCGGCGGCTACTCCGAGCAGCAGCTGCGCGGCTGGGCGGAGCTGGTGCAGCGCTGGCGCACCGCGGCGCACCAGGTGCACGTCTACTTCGACAACGACATCGGCGGCCACGCCGTCCACGACGCCCGGCGGCTGCGGGAGCTGCTGCGGCAGGAGGAGGGCTGAAGGCTGCCGAACGGGTGCACCGGGACTCATGCCGGGGGCGGGAGCTGCCGATGTGCGGACGTGTCCTCCGGCAACCTGCAGCAGGTCCTGGCCGACGCGGCGGTGCGCAGCGTCTTCCAGCCGATCGTCGACCTCGAGGGCGGCCGGGTCGTCGCCTACGAGGCGCTGGCCCGCGGCCCGCAGGGCCCGCTGCAGCGGCCCGACGCGCTGTTCGCCGCCGCCCGCGAGCAGGGGCTGCTCGCCGAGCTCGACCAGGCCTGCCGCGTGGCGGCGTTCCGCGGCGCCATCGAGACCTCCCTCGTCGCCCCGCTGACGCTGTTCGTCAACGTCGAGCCCGAGGTGCTGGACACCGCGCCCGTGGAGGAGCTGCTGGCGATCGCCGACGCCGCCCCGGGGGGCCTGCGCGTCGTCGTGGAGATCACCGAGCGGGCGCTGGCGGCCCGGCCCGCGGAACTGCTGCGCACCGTCGCGCGGGTGCGCGACCTCGGCTGGGGCGTCGCCCTCGACGACGTCGGCGCCGACCCGTTGTCGCTGGCGTTCATGCCGCTGCTGCGCCCCGACGTCGTCAAGCTCGACCTGCGCCTGGTGCAGGAGCGCCCCGGGCCGGCGGTGGCCCAGATCATGAACGCGGTCAACGCCTGCGCCGAGGAGACCGGCGCGCTCGTGCTCGCCGAGGGCATCGAGGACGAGCGGCACCTGCTGACCGCCCGCGCCCTCGGCGCGCGGCTGGGCCAGGGCTGGCTGTTCGGGCGCCCGGGCCCCGGTCCCGTCGACGGCCTCGAGCACGGCGAGCTGGTGCTGCCCGCCCCGGTCGCCGGCCCCGACCCGGCCGGCTCGTCGCCGTTCGCGCTGCTGCCGGCCGGCACCGCGCTGCGGCGCGGGCCCAAGCCGCTGCTCATCGAGGTCAGCAAGCACCTGGAGCGGGAGGCGCTGCGGCTGGGCGAGACCGGTGTCGTCGCCGCCACCTTCCAGGAGGCGCGGCACTTCACGCCCGCCACCACCGGCCGCTACCGCGACCTGGCCGAGCGGGTCGGCTTCGTCTGCGCGCTGGGGGAGGGGCTGCCGCCGGTGCCGCTGCCGGGCGTGCGCGGGGCGACGCTGGCCGCCGACGACGCCGTGCGCGGCGAGTGGGACGTCGTGGTCCTCGGCCCGCACTTCGCGGCGGCGCTGCTGGCCCGCGACCTCGGCAGCACCGGCGCCGACGCCGAGCGCAGCTTCGAGTTCGCGCTCACCTACGACCGCCCCACCGTCGTCGCCGCCGCGCACGCGCTGCTCTCGCGCGTGGTGCCGCGCCCGCTCGCACCGGCCCGCCCGCCCGCGCTCACCCGGCCCGCGCCCACCCGCCCGGCCGCCGGCCTGCCCGCAGCGCTCGGGGACCTCGCCGGTGCGCTCACCGGCGCGTCCCCCGCCGCCCCCGACGGGGTCCTGCACCGCGCCCTGGCGGCCACCGGCAACGGCGTCTCCATCGCCGACGTGCGCCGCCCCGACGAGCCGCTGGTCTACGTCAACGCGGCCTTCGAGCGGCTCGCCGGCTTCCCGGCCGCCGACCTGCTCGGGCGCAACTGCCGGTTCCTGCAGGGGCCCGACACCGACCCGGCCACCGTCGCAGCGATCCGCCGGGCCATCGCCGCCGGCGAGGAGTGGCACGGCGTCGTGCGCAACGTGCGCGGACCGCAGCGCACCGGGTGGTGGAACGAGGTGCACCTGTCGCCGGTGCGCGACGAGCGCGGCCGGATCGTGCAGTACGTCGGCGTCCAGAACGACGTCACCGACCGGGTGCAGGCGCAGCGCGACCTGGAGGTCGAGCGGGACCGCTCGCGCGCCTGGGCCGCGCGGGTGGAGGAGCTGGCCGCCACCGACGCGCTGACGGGGCTGCCCAACCGCCGCCGCATCGCCGAGCAGGTGGAGAGCGCGCTGTGGGAGGCCCGCGTCGCCGGCGGTGCGCTGGCGCTGCTGTTCTGCGACCTCGACGGGTTCAAGGCCGTCAACGACGGGCTCGGCCACGCCGCGGGCGACGACCTGCTCGTGGAGGTCGCCGGCCGGCTGCGCGGTGCGCTGCGGCGCGGCGACCTGCTCGCACGGCTGGGCGGTGACGAGTTCATCGTGGCGCTGCCCGGGCTGGAGCCGGCGCGCGCGGCCGCCGACGCCGCCGCCGTCGCCGACCACCTGCGCGAGGCCGTCGCGCGGCCCGTGCGGCTGGGCGGCCCGGACGGGCCGGTGCCGGTGCGCGTCGGCGTCAGCGTCGGCGTCGGCGCCTGGCCCGCCGACGGCGACGGCTTCGCCGCGCTGCTGCACGCCGCCGACGTCGCGATGTACGCGGACAAGCGGGCGCGCCGGGGCGCGGACGTCCCGGCGGGCGCGGCGGTGCGGGGCGCCCGGGACTGACCGGGCCGAGCACCCCGGCACCTGCGGCCCGCTCGCGCGCGGCCTGCCCCGCGGCCGGTCCGGTGGCGCCGGGGGAGGGTTCAGGAGGCGCCGGGGGCGGGGTGCTCGCGGCGGTACTCGCTGGGGACCGTGCCCAGCACCGCGCGGAAGTCGCGGGTCAGGTGCCCGTGGTCGGCGTAGCCGAGGTCGGCGGCGAGCGCGGCGAGGTCGGTGCCGGGATCCGTGCGCAGGCGCTCGGCGGCCTCCTGCAACCGGCGGCGGCGGATCATCGCCGCCGGCGGCAGCCCCACGTGGCGGCGGGCCAGCCGCTGCAGGGTGCGCGCCGAGACGCCCAGCCGCGAGGCCGCGTCCTCCAGCCGCAGCACCGACGGGTCGCCGTCGAGCAGGTCGGCCACCGCGTTCGCCAGCCGCCCCTCCGCGGTGACCTCGGGGACCCGGGCGGCGAGCCGGCGGGCGAACTCCCCGACCGCGCGCCGCACCTGCTCCGCGGGCACCTGCGCACCCGCCGCCGTGCTCATCGCGGCGCTCACGGCGGTGACGAGGTCGGGTGCCTCCACGCGCACGTACGCGTCGCGCAGGGCGGCGGGGTCGTCGGTGAACGCGGGGACCGCCGCCGGGCGCAGCAGCGCCCCGACGGCCCAGCCGCGACCGGTGAGGTCGCGGTGCGAGCGGCGCGTCGTCGGCCCGGCCAGCGCGGCGAACGGGTCGCCGGCGCCGGACTCCACGACGAGGTTGCAGGCGGGGAAGGCGACGACGTGCTGGCGCGAGGTGCGGCCGGGGTCGACGTCCCACTGCGGGACCCAGAACCAGCGCACGAGGTCGGCGACGGACGGCGGCGGCGGCAGCCGGGTGAACGTCGGCAGCCGCGCCGGGTAGAGGATCCCGCGGGTCGACGCCGTCACGGGCCCAGCGTAGGAGCCCCCGGCAGGTTGTCGCGGATCTCCAAGCCCCGCGCCCCGCCCGCGCGGCAGGCTCCTGCCATGAGCGAGCAGACCGTGACCGAGCAGACCACCAGCCCCCGCCGCGCCGCCGACGGGGAGCACACCACCCGCGGGGTCCCGCACGGCTCCACCAGCCTGACGCCGTTCCTGGTCGTGCCGCGGGCGCGCGAGGCCATCGCCTTCTACCGCGACGTCTTCGGCGCCCGTGTCGTCGACGTCACCGAGGTGGGGGGCGTCGTCGTCCACGCCGACCTGGACCTCGGCCACGGCCACCTGCAGCTGGGGGAGCCCGACCCCGGCTTCCACCTCGTGCCCGGCCCGGCCGGTGACGACGACTGCTTCTCGCTGGGCCTGTACTGCGAGGACGTCGACGGCGTCGTCGCCCGCGCCGAGGCCGCCGGGGCGGTCGTGCGCGAGCCGGTGTCGGACTTCGTCTCCGGCGACCGCTTCGCCGGCGTCCGCGACCCCTTCGGGGTGCGCTGGTCGATCATGACGCGCGTGGAGGACCTCTCGGAGGCCGAGAGCGCGCGCCGGGTCGCGCGGTGGGCCGCGAGCGCCGCCGGCTGACCGGCAGGACGTGCGGCACGCGGGGAGCGCGGGTTAGCGTCGCCGGGTGAGCGGGCGCAAACCGGCGGGCATCCGCTTCGAGGACTGGGTGGAGCGCCAGGTCCGCGAGGCCACCGAGCGCGGGGAGTTCGACGGCCTGCGCGGCAGCGGCAAGCCGCTGCCGGGGCTGGACCGGCCGTTCTCCGCCGAGGAGTGGGCCGCCGACAAGGCCCGCCGGGAGGGCTACGACGTCAGCGCGATGCTGCCGCCGGCGCTGGCCATGCGCCGCGAGCGCGAGGTGCTGGTGCGCGACGTCGTCGGGCTGCGCTCGCCGGGCGAGGTGCGGGCCGTCGTCGAGGACTTCAACGCCCGCGTGCGGGAGCTGTACCTGCGCCCGGCCGACGGCCCGCTCGTCGTCGTCGCCCCGCTCGACGCCACCGCCCTCCTGGAGCGCTGGGAGGCCGCCCGGCCACCCGCCCCCGCGCCCGCGCCGACGGCCGCGCCGGTGCCGCGGCGGCGCTGGTGGTCGCGCTGGTCCCGACGCGGCGCCGGGCACCCCGCGCCGGGCGACGGCGGGGCGCTCGCGCCGTAGGGTGCGGCCCGTGCTCGCACTCTCCTGCGTCGTGCTCAACGACCTGGCCCCCGGCGCGTTCGCGGCCACGGCCCGCGAGGCGGAGTCCGCCGGGTTGCGGACGGTCTTCAGCTACGACCACCTGTCCTGGCGCGACATGCGCGACGGCCCGTGGTTCAACGCGGTGCCGCTGCTGGCCGCGGCCGCCACGGCCACCTCCTCGGTGCGGCTGGGCACGCTCGTGGCCACCCCGAACTTCCGCCACCCGGTGACCTTCGCCTCGGAGGTCATGACGCTGGACCACCTCAGCGGCGGGCGCATCGAGCTGGGCGTGGGCGCCGGCACCTCCGCCCACGACGCGAGCGTGCTCGGGGTGCCCCCGCTGACCTCGGCGCAGCACCAGCGCCGCTTCCAGGAGTGGACGCGGCTGCTGACGACGCTGCTGGGCCAGCGGGCCACCGACGTGCGCGGGGAGTTCTACGCGGCCGTCGACGCGCGGACGATCCCCGGCCCGGTCCACGGCCGGGTGCCGCTGACGATCGCCGCGGCCGGTCCGCGGGGGATGCGCTTCGCGGCCCGCACGGCCGACACCTGGGTGACCTACGGCGACGCCGAACCGGCCGGGGACGCCGCGGCCCGCTTCACCGCGCCCGCGCGGCGCTTCGACGCGGTGGAGCGGGAGCTGGACCTGGGGCGCCGGGTGCGCCGGATGGCGATGCTGGGGCTCGAGGAGGAGGCCGCCTTCGCCGACTACCCGCGCCTGGTGGCCGCGCTGGAGGCGGCGGGCTTCGAGGAGGTCTGCGTGCACTGGCCGCGCCCGGACGGGCGGGGCGTGCCCGAGGCGGTGCTGCCCGCGGTCCTGGCGGCCCACGGGCTGGGCTGAGGCCCGGGGGCCGGGGGGCGCTCGGGCGCGACCTGTGCGGCCGCGCCCGAACGCGTCCTAGAGGCTCAGGTCGACCGTCGCGAAGGAGTGCGGCGGCAGCTCGACCACGAGCACGTCCCCCTCGCGGCGGGCGCCGTCGAAGGGGGCGGGGGCGACCGCCGAGAGGTCCTCGGCGGTGTTGTGGGCCTGCGGGCGCTCCGCCGTGAGCAGCGTCGCCCCGCTGACCTGCCAGTCGCGACCGCGCAGCGCCAGGCGCACGGTGGCGGGGCGCTCGAGGTCGAGGTTGGTCAGCGACACCAGCGCCGACCCGTCGCGCGAGCTGACCGACGTGGTCAGCGTGCGGTAGGAGCCGGTGCCGTCCTCGTGGCGGGCGTCCTCGGCCACGACCTGCACGGGGTGGCTGGTGGCGTCCTGGTGCCGGGCGTTCATCGCGAACACGTGGTACGTCGGCGTCAGGACGGCCGTGGGGCCGTCGGTGAGGACCATGGCCTGCAGGACGTTGACCGTCTGCGCGATGTTGGCCATGACCAGGCGGCGGGCGTTGGCGTGGAAGACGTCGAAGTGCAGGCCCGCCACCAGGGCGTCGCGCAGGGTGTTCTGCTGGAACAGGAAGCCGGGGTTGGTGCCGGGCTCCACGTCCCACCAGGTGCCCCACTCGTCGCAGACGAGGCCGATGGCGGCGTCCGGGTCGTAGGCGTCCATGACCCGCGAGTGGCCGCGGACGATCTCGTCGATGCGCCAGGCGTTGACCATGGTGCTGTGGTACTGCTCGGCGCCGAACTCCGTCGCGGAGCCCTTGTGCTGCCAGTCGTCGGTGGCGTGCGTGTAGTAGTGGAACGACAGCGCCTGCCACGAGGTGTGGTGCTTGGGGACGACCGGGCCGCCGAGCGCGGCCACGGACTTCATGAGGGTCTCGGTCCAGGCGTAGTCGTCGCGGTTCGGGCCGGCCGCGATGCGGTACAGCTGGTTGCCGTCGTGGTCGCGGCAGTAGGTCGAGAACTGCGAGGCGAGCTGGGTGTACTGCTCGGCGGTCATGTTCCCGCCGCAGCCCCAGGCCTCGTTGCCGACGCCCCAGAAGGGGACCTTCCAGGGCTCCTCGCGGCCGTGCTCGCGGCGCAGCCGGGACATCGGTGCGTCGCCGGAGCGGGTGAGGTACTCCACCCAGTCGCTCATCTCGCGGACGGTGCCGCTGCCGACGTTGCCCGAGACGTAGGGCTGCGCGCCGAGCAGCTCGCACAGCCGCATGAACTCGTGGGTGCCGAAGGAGTTGTCCTCGACGACGTCGCCCCAGTGGGTGTTGACCATCGACGGCCGCTCCTCGCGGGGGCCGACGCCGTCCATCCAGTGGTACTCGTCGGCGAAGCAGCCGCCGGGCCAGCGCAGGTTGGGGATGTCGATGGCCTTGAGGGCGGCGACGACGTCGTCGCGGATCCCCTCGGTGTTCGGCAGGTCGGAGTCCTCCCCGACCCAGAAGCCCTCGTAGATGCACCGGCCGAGGTGCTCGGCGAAGTGGCCGTAGAGGTGGCGGCTGATGGTGGGCCCGGCGACGTCGAGGTCGACGACGCCCTGCAGGACGCCGTGCGCGGCGCCCGCCGGTGCGGTGGTCGGTGCGGTGGTCATGGAGCGGTCAGCCCTTCAGCCCGGTGCCGGCCACACCTTCGACGATGCGCCGTTGGAAGATCAGGAACAGGATCACCAGCGGCAGGGCGCCGAGGATCGTGGAGGCCTGGATGTCGGAGAAGCGCTGCCCGAAGGAGCCCTGGACGGTGGCCAGGCCGACCGGGATCGTCATGAGGTCCGGGTTGGAGAGCACGAACAGCGGCAGGATCAGGTTGTTCCAGACGCCGACGAAGGTGACGATCGCCATCGCCGACAGCACCGGCCGCGACAGCGGCATGACGACCGAGCGGTAGATCCGCCAGTTGGTGGCGCCGTCCAGGCGGGCGGCCTCCTCCAGCTCCTTGGGCAGCCCGTCGAAGAACTGCTTGAAGACGAAGAGCGCGATGACGCTGGAGACCTGCGGGAAGATCACCGCCCAGTAGGTGTTGAGCAGCCCGACGGTGTTGAGCATCTGGAAGATCGGGATGATGAGGACGTCGGCCGGCACCATGATCCCGGCCAGCATGAGGACGAAGACGACGTTGCGGCCGCGGAAGCGCATCCGGGAGATCGCGAAGGCCGCCATCGAGGCGAAGACCACGACCAGCAGCGCGGACAGCGTCGAGGTGATGAAGCTGGCCAGGTACCAGTTCCACAGGTCCCCGCCGCCCAGCAGCGCCGAGTAGGACGCCAGCGTCGGGTTGACGTCCCTGAGGATCGCCTGGGTGCCCAGCGCGGAGACCGCGTTGTCGGTGAACGAGGTCTTGATCGCCCACAGGCTCGGGATGAGCCAGATGACCGCGAAGACCACGAGGACCACGGCGGTGATCCGGTTGAAGGTCTTGCCGCCGTTGGTGCCGACCCTGGCCGGGCGGGCGGCGGGAGCGGCCGCGGAGACGCCGTTGCGGCGGTTGCGGGCCTGCGACCCGGTGGCGTCGGTGGTCGCCATGTCAGGCTCCCTTCTGCTGGGCGCGCTCGGCGAGCTGCCGGATCACGGCGAAGACCACGATGACGACGAAGAGCATGAACGAGGCCGCCGCCGCCGCGCCGAGGCGGTAGTCGGTGAAGCCGACCTTGGTGATGAAGACGAGGGCGGTCTCGGTGCTGGTGCCCGGCCCGCCGCTGGTCATGAGGTAGACCTGGTCGAAGATCTTCAGGCTGGCGATGATCTGCAGCAGCAGGACCAGGGTGGTCGTGCGGCTGAGCATCGGGATCGTCAGGTGGCGGATCTGCTGCCAGGGCGTCGCGCCGTCGATGGCGGCCGCCTCGTAGAGCTCGCGCGGGATGTCCTGCAGGCCGGCCAGGTAGAGGATGAAGTTGAAGCCGATCGTCCACCAGATGGTCGCGACCGCGATGCCGAGCATGGCCAGGCTCGGGGTGCCGAGCACCGGGGTGGGGGCCTCGGAGCCGAGCCACTTCTGCGCGGTGGCCCACAGGCCGGTGTCCGCGGTGAAGATGAACACCCAGATCAGCGAGATGGCCGCCGACGGCAGGATGAACGGGGTGAAGAAGGCCAGCCGCCAGAAGGTCTGCCCGCGCGGCATCCGGTTGGCCAGGACGGCGAAGACGAAGGACAGGATCACCAGCGGCGGCACCGTGTACAGCGTGAACTGCAGCGTGTGCCACATCGAGGACCAGAAGTCGCTCGACTGCACCAGCGCCGCGTAGTTGTCCAGGCCGATGAAGTTGCCCAGCCCGTTCTTGACGAGCGAGGCGTCGAAGAAGCTGGCCACGAACATGTACACCGACGGGCCGAGCAGGAAGCACAGGTAGAAGAAGGCGAACGGGGCGATGAACAACCAGGCGGAGCGCTGGCTGCGCAGCGGCGGGTTGGGTCCACCGCGGGGTGTGGTGGCGACGGCGGGCTGTGCGCCGACGGTCTGAGCGCTCATCGGGTCTCGTCTCCAGGAGCGGGGGAGGTCGGGGCGGTCACAGCGGGTTCGGCGTCTTCGCGTAGTTCTCCAGCGCCGAGCGGATGCTGGCGACGGCGTCCTGGGGCGTCGTGAGGCCCTGCTGGACGAGGCCGATCGTCGCGCCGGTCACGGTCTCGAAGTTCGAGCCCGAGCCGGAGTACCAGGCCGGCGGGTCGTACGAGGCGTAGGAGGCCGCGTCGGCGTAGTTGGACTGCGGTTCGAGAGCCGCGTACTCGGGGCTCTCGAAGGCGGGCAGGTAGGTCGGGATGTGCCCGCCCTCGGCCCAGGTCATGCTCTGGTCGAGCAGCGACTTCACGAAGCCCATGGCGCGCTCGAGCTGCGCGTCGTCGCGGTCCATGCGGGGCAGGATGAAGGCGTGCGAGTCGGCGTGCGCGGCCGGCCGGTCGAACAGGGTCGGGAAGGCGACCATGCCGAAGTTCAGGCCCTCGATGCTCTGGGCCGTCGTGATCTCCCACTCGCCGTTCATGAAGAACGCCGACTTGCCGGTGAACATCAGCGTCTCGGCGCCCGGGGTGTCGACGGTGGCGGGCATGAGGCCCTTCTCGACCCAGCTGCGCATCGTGGCCAGCGTGTCGATCGCCAGCTCGTCGTTCATCGTCACCGACAGGCCCTCGTCGTCGATGAGCGGGGTGTTGCCCTCGCGCTGGCTGTAGACGGTGTTGAAGAAGCGCCAGTTGTTGGAGTCGTCGGCCACCGTGGCCGTCGTGGCCCCGAACTGGCCGGAGGCCTCCTTGCCCGCGGTGAGCGCCGCCTCCCACGCCTCCAGGCCCTCGATGGGGGCCAGTTCGCCGTCCGGGCCCAGCAGGCCCGCGGCCTGGCAGACGTCGGCGTTGTAGAAGAGCACCCACGGGTGGGTGTCCATCGGGATGCCGTACACCTGGCCCTCGAACTGCGAGGCCTGCCAGGCGCGCTCGTTGAAGTCGCTGCTGGAGAGCCCCGCCAGCGCGAGCACGTCGTCGGTGATGGGCTCCAGCAGCCCCGCCGCGGCCAGGTTGGACGCGCGCGTCAGGTGCGCGACCGCGACGTCCGGCGGCTTGTTGCCCAGCGTCGCCAGCGACACCTTGGTGTAGTACGGGTTGCCCCACGCGAAGGTGGCCGCCTGCAGGGAGCCGGGGCTGCCCTGCTGCTTGCGGTACTCGTCGAGCATCAGCTGCAGGCGGGCGCCGTCGCCGCCGCCGAAGAGGTTCCAGAAGGTGACCGTGCCCGGGTTGAGCTGGGTGCCCGCCAGGCCGGCGGACAGGGGGCTGCCGCACCCGGACGTGGTGGCTGCCAGGCCGAGGCCGCCCGCGGCGAGCCCGCCGCGCAGCAGCGATCGCCGGCTGAGGACACCCGTCGTCGTCATCGTCGTCGTCGTGCGGGGTGTCGGGGGATGACTGTTCACTGCTGTCCGTCCCTGCCGTCGTTGGCGGTCGAGGTCACTGGTCGTGGCCCGGCTGGTCGGTGCGGGGCGGCAAGGGCCTCGCAGGCCCCGGAACCGCTCTGTCCCGTCCAGTGGAGCGGGACGTTAGCACGCCGTTTGCAACGCTGCATAGACTTCGGCGGACCAGTCCTTGCAACGATGCACGGGCGAGGGGGGGCGGTGTTGCCCGCGCTCGGGGCCAAGGGGCAGAGTGAGGGGCGGCCGCACCCCCGACGCGCCGGCACCGGAGCCGGCCACCGACAGGAGATCCCGTGCCCGACACCCCTTCCGCCGCCGCGACGAGCGCCCAGGCGCCCGGTGCGCAACCGCGGCCGGAGCACCCGCGCCCCTCGATGGTGCGCCCCGACTGGCTGTGCCTGAACGGTCGCTGGGACTTCGAGGTCGACCGCGCCGACACCGGCCTCGAGCGAGGACTGCTCCAGCGCCCCCTGGCGGGCTCCATCACGGTGCCCTTCGCGCCCGAGTCGCGGCTGTCCGGCGTGGAGGACACCGACTTCCTGCACGCCGTCTGGTACCGCCGCGAGGTGGAGCTGCCGGCCGCGTGGGCCGGCCGGCGCACCCTGCTGCACTTCGGCGCCGTCGACCACGACGCGACGGTCTGGGTGGACGGCGAGGAGGTCGGCCGCCACCGCGGCGGCTTCACGCCCTTCGCCGTCGACCTCGGCCACCGCACCGGCACCGTCACCGTGGTGGTGCGCGCCCGCGACAGCCGCCACGAGCCGCAGGCCCGCGGCAAGCAGTCCACCCGCCACGACAACTACGAGTGCATGTACACCCGCACCACCGGCATCTGGCAGACCGTCTGGGCCGAGCCCGTGCCCGACGTCTCGCTGGCCCGCCCGCGCATCACCCCCGACGTGGCCGCCTCCGCCCTGCACCTGGAGCAGCCGCTGCGCCGCAGCGGCACCGGGACGGTCGGCGACCGCGCCGGCTGGACGCTCACCGCCTCCGTGCGCGACGGGTCGGGGGAGGTCGTCAGCGCCACCGTGCGCGCCGACCTCGACCTCGCCCCGCGCCTGGTGCTGGCGCTGCCGGCGGAGCGGGTGCGCCTGTGGGAGCCGGCCGACCCGCACCTGTACGACGTGACGATCACCCTGCGCGACGCCGCCGGGGAGGTCGTCGACACCGTCGAGACCTACGCCGGGCTGCGCTCGGTGAGCATCGACGGCAAGGCCGTCCTGCTCAACGGCCGCCCGGTCTTCCAGCGCCTGGTGCTCGACCAGGGCTACTACCCCGACGGCCTCATGACCGCCCCCAGCGACGAGGCGCTGGTGCGCGACATCGAGCTGAGCCTGGCGGCGGGCTTCAACGGCGCGCGGCTGCACCAGAAGGTCTTCGAGGAGCGCTTCCTCTTCCACGCCGACCGGCTCGGCTACCTGTGCTGGGGCGAGTTCGGGGACTGGGGCGCGGTCGAGGAGGGCAGCAGCCGGCGCGGGGAGTACCAGCAGCCGACGGCGGGCTTCGTCACCCAGTGGCTGGAGGCGCTGGAGCGGGACTACTCCCACCCCTCGATCATCGGCTGGTGCGGGCTCAACGAGACCCACCAGCCGCTCACCGACCGCGGGCAGGTCCTCGACGACGTGACCCGGGCGATGTTCCTGGCCGCCAAGGCCATGGACACCTCCCGCCCCGTGCTGGACGCCTCGGGCTACTCCCACCGCGTCCTGGAGTCGGACGTGTGGGACTCGCACAACTACACCCAGGACCCGGCGCAGTTCGCCGAGGAGATGGCGGGTCTGGCCGACGGCCGCCCGGACACCAACTTCGCCCACGGGACCACGACGGTGATCTCCCTGCCCTACCAGGGGCAGCCGTGGTTCTGCAGCGAGTTCGGCGGCATCTGGTGGCGCCCGGACACCGAGGCCAGCGACTCCTCGGTCGACCGCGGCGCCGAGTCCTCCTGGGGCTACGGCGAGCCCCCGCGCAGCGAGGAGGAGTTCCACCACCGCTTCGAGGGGCTGACCGGCGTCCTGCTGGCCGACCCGCTGATGTTCGGCTACTGCTACACCCAGCTCACCGACGTCTTCCAGGAGCAGAACGGCGTCTACTCCTTCGACCGCTCCGAGAAGCTGGACGTCGCCCGGGTCCGCGCCGCCCAGCAGCGCCCCGCGGCCATCGAGGGGAGCCGGGCCGAGGGGAGCCGGGCCGAGGAGAGCCGGGCCGGGGGGAGCTGAGCCGGGGGAGCCGCGCCCTCACGCAGGGTGAGGGCGGCCACCCGGACGGCACCACCTGCGCGGTGGCTGTCGTGACAGCGGCCCCGCGACGACGACTGAGGGGTGAGAACCCCTCGTCGCCTGCTCGCGCCCCTGCTGGCCGCGCTGGTCGCCCTGCCCTGCGCCGCCGTGGCCGCCGCCGCACCGGCGGCCGCGGCGCAGGTGCTGCAGCCCGTGGTCCCCGCGGCCACGCAGGAGCAGCAGATCCTCGACGGGCTCAACCGCGAGCGCGCGCGGGTCGGTGCGCCCCCGGTCGTCCTGGACCCCGTGCTGGAGGCCGTCGCGCAGTCCTGGGCCGACGTCCTGGGCCAGGGCGACGGGATGAAGCACAACCCGGACCTGCCCCGGCTGCTGTCCGACTTCCCCTACTGGGGCGAGATCGTCGCCACGGCCGACATGGCCGAGCCCGACCGCTGGGGGCTGGAGAACGGCGACCTGGCCGTGAAGAGCTGGATGGAGTCCGCACCGCACCGCGCCGTCCTGCAGGACGCCAAGTACTCCAGCGTGGGCATCGGCCTGGTCTACACCGCCACCCGCTCCGGCGGCCGCGACGTCTGGCGCTCCTACTGGGTCGCGGACTTCGGCACCGCCCGGCGCACCCCGCTGGTCACCCAGAACGCCGACGGCTCCCGCAGCTACGCCGGCGTGCCCGTCAAGGGCGCCCTGCTCGGCGCCTACACCGCGGCCGGGGCGAACACCGGGCCGCTGGGGCTGCCGATGGCGCGCGAGGTCGGCCCGCTGGCCGGCGGCGGCTTCGGCCAGCACTTCGCCGGCGGCTCGGTCTACTGGAGCCCGGCCACCGGCGCGCAGCTCGTGCGCGGCGCGATCCGCGAGCGCTGGCAGTCCCTGGGCTGGGAGGGCTCCTGGCTGGGCTACCCGGCCGCCGCGGAGCTCGCCGTGCGCGGCGGCGTCGTGCAGCGCTTCCAGGGCGGCGCGGTCTACTGGAGCCCGGCCACCGGCGCGCACGCGCTGCGCGGGGCGGTGCTGGAGCGCTACGCCGCCACCGGCTGGGAGAACGGCCCGCTGGGCTTCCCCACCACGAGCACCACCGCCCTGCCCGCCGGCTCCTACGCGCACTTCCAGAACGGCTCGATCTACTCCAGCGCCGCCGGCACCCGCGTCGTGGCCGGCGCCGTCCGCGACGCCTGGGCCCGCGCGGGCTGGGAGAACGGCGCGGGGTACCCGACCTCCGACGCGTTCGGCGGCCTGGTCGGCGGCGGCAGCGGCCAGCACTTCACCGGCGGCTCGATCTACACCAGCCCCGCCTCGGGCACGCACCTCGTGCCCGCCGCCGTCCGCGAGGCGTGGGCGGCGCGCGGCTGGGAGGCCGGCGCCCTCGGCTACCCCGTCAGCGGCGCCCGCGCGGTGGCCGGCGGGGTCCGCCAGGACTTCCTCGGCGGCAGCGTCACCGTGGCCTCCGGCAAGGCGGCCGTCGTGCTCAACCGCGTCGAGCGCTCCAGCCGCGCGCGCTGAGCCGGGGCCCACTAGGGTCCGCGGCATGGAGTACCGACGACTGGGCAGGTCGGGGCTGCGGGTCTCGACGATCACCATGGGGACGATGACGTTCGGCGGCAAGGGGGCCTTCGCCGACGTCGGCTCCACCGACGTCGCGCAGGCGCGCCGGCAGGTCGACCTCGCGCTGGAGGCGGGGGTGAACCTGTTCGACACCGCGGACATCTACTCCGACGGCGCCAGCGAGGAGATCACCGGCGAGGTCCTGCAGGGCCGCCGCGACGACGTCCTGCTGGCGACCAAGGCCCGCATGACCACCGGGGAGGGCCCCAACGACGGCGGCGCCTCCCGGTACCACCTGGTCCGCTCGGTCGAGCGCAGCCTCAAGCGGCTGCGCACCGACCACGTCGACCTCTACCAGATCCACGAGTGGGACGGGCAGACGCCGCTGGAGGAGACGCTCGAGGCGCTCGACACCCTCGTGCGCTCGGGCAAGGTCCGCTACGTGGGCGCCTCCAACCACAGCGGCTGGCAGCTCATGAAGGCGCTGGCCGTCGCGGACGCCCGCGGCTACCAGCGCTACGTGTCCCAGCAGATCCACTACACCCTGCAGGCGCGCGACGCCGAGGACGAGCTCGTCCCGCTCACCCTCGACCAGGAGCTCGGCATCCTCGTCTGGAGCCCGCTCGCCGGAGGCCTGCTGTCCGGCAAGTACCGGCGGGGCACCACCGCGCCGGAGGGCTCGCGCCACCTCACCGACTGGAACGAGCCGCCGGTCCACGACGAGGACAAGCTCTACGACGTCGTCGACGTCCTCGTCGAGGTCGGCCAGGCCCACGGCGTCTCCGCCGCCCAGGTCGCGCTGGCCTGGCTGCTGGGCCGCCCCGGCGTCACCTCGCTCGTCGTCGGCGCCCGCACCGAGGAGCAGCTGAGCGACAACCTCGCCGCCGCCGACCTCGTGCTCGACGAGGCCGAGCGCGCCCGGCTGGACGCGGTCAGCGCGGTGCCGCTGCGCTACCCGCACTGGCACCAGGCGGCCACGGCGAAGGACCGGCTGTCCGCGGCGGACCTGTCGCTGCTCGGCCCGCACCTGTGAGCGGCGGCACGCCGTGAGCTCGTCCTAGGATCGTCCGGACCGCCCCGCCCGGACCTCGCTGCGCGGACCAGCACCCGCCGCAGCGGCGGGGGGAGAACCACGGGAGGAAGCACGAGGATGCAGCACGCCACCCGCGCTGCGCAGGGCCAGGACCAGGACCGGGACGAGCTGGAGGCCCTGCGCACCGAGGTCGCCCAGCTGAGGACGGCCCTGTCGCGACGACCCGTCATCGACATGGCCAAGGGCGCGATCATGGCGATCGTGCACTGCGACGAGGACACCGCCTTCCGGCAGCTGGCGGCCGTCTCGCAGGAGCACAACGTCAAGCTGCACGACCTGGCCAGCGCCCTCGTGGGCGACCTGGCCCGGCCGGCGCCGCCGGTCAGCGAGGCCGACCGCCTCGTGCAGGAGCACTGGACCCGCCGCTGACCCCGGACGCCCCGCCGTCGCGGACGTCCACCTCCTGCGCGAGGCGGACGTCCACGACCAGCGCCAGGTGGTCCGACAGCGGCAGCCGCCGCGCCCCGGAGGCGACGACCTGCACGAGCCCGGGCCGCTGCTCGCCCACGAGGACGTGGTCGAGCTGGCGGTCCGGGGCGTGCGCGGGGAAGGTGTCCGCCTGCACCAGCGAGCGCATCCCGCTGGCCCGCCGCGCGCCCTCGGCCTCCAGGTTGAGGTCGCCCATGAGCACCACCGGCCCCGGGGAGCGCCGCAGCGAGCGCGTCAGCCGGCGCAGCTGCCAGGCGCCCCAGCCCGGCAGGAACGACAGGTGGGTCCCGGCGACGGTGACCGGGCTGCCGGTGTCCGGGTCGGTGACGGTGGCCACGGCGGCCACCCGCGGCTCGTCGCGCACCAGCTTCGGGCGGCGCTGGCCCGGGAAGAGCACGGGCACCGTCCACGAGATCGTCGGCAGCCGCACGACCTGCCAGCTGGAGACCGGCAGCCGCGACAGCAGCGCGACCCCGTACGCCGCCGAGTCCGGCTGCTCCTCGCCGGTGGCCGCCATCCACGTCAGCCCCGGCGTGCCGTGCAGCGCCGCCACGAAGCGGTGCTCGCGCGCGCCGAGCGCCTCGGCCGCGACGGCCGTCAGGTCCGCGCAGGCGGAGCGCTGCTGCGCGCGGTCCACCTCCTGCAGCGCGACGACGTCGGCGTCCAGGCTGGCGACGGCCTCGGCGAAGCGGTCGACGTCCACCCGGTCGTCGTCGAGCGATCTGCCGTGCAGGATGTTGAAGGTGGCGAGGCGCACCCCTCCAGGGTGCCCCGCCGTGAGGGAGGGAGCACGGTGAGCGTCGACGCAGGCGTGAACGCCACCCGGACCACGCCCGAGCAGCGGCGGACGGCGCTCAAGCGCGTCGCCGTGGCCCTCAAGGGCTCAGGGGTCCCCTTCGCCCTGGCCGGCGGGTACGCCGCCTGGGTGCACGGCGCCCCGGAGCCGGTGCACGACGTCGACTTCGACGTGCGCCCGCAGGACGCCGGACGGGTCGCCGAGCACCTGCGCGAGCAGGGCTTCACCGTCGAGCAGCCGCCGGAGGACTGGCTGTTCAAGGTCCTCAGCGACGGCGTGCTCGTCGACGTGCTGCACCGCGGCGGCGGGGCCCCCGTCGACGACGCGCTGCTGGCGCGCGCGGTCGTCGTCGAGGTGCTGTCGGTGGAGATGCCGGTCATCGCGCCCACCGACGTCGTCACGCACAAGCTCTGCGCCTTCGACGAGCACACCTGCGACTTCGCCCCCGCGCTGCGCGTGACCCGCAGCATCCGCGAGTCCGTCGACTGGGAGCAGGTGCGCGAGCGCACCGCGGGCCGCCCCTTCGCGGAGGCGTTCCTGCACCTGCTGGGCCTGCTGGACGTCGTGCCCCCGGCGCAGGGCGGGCAGCAGGGCGGGCAGCGGGCCGGCTAGCAGGGACCGGGGGAGCGGGTCAGCCGAGGAAGGTGGCCGGGTCCGGCCCGCTGCGCCGGGGCAGCCGCCGCCCCGGCCGGCAGCGCTGCTCCAGGCTGCGCACCAGCTCGGCGTTGCGCGTCAGCTCGGTGTCCGGCGCGTCCTCGGCCAGCAGCCGCCAGCGCTGCTCGTAGGCGCGGTGCAGCGCCTCCAGCGGCTCCTCGCGCAGGTCGAGGACGGTGCTGGCCGACGGGTGCGCGGGTGCGGTGCTGGTGCTCACGGGAACCTCGCCCTCCGGGGACCGGCCCCGCTGCACTGCGGGGCACCTCCGATGGCACCACCGGTGCGCACCCGCGGCAACCCGGGCGTGTCGGGTGCCCGGGCTGTCGGCGGCGCGGCCCAGCGGTTAGCGTCGGCGCGTGCACGGTGCGTCGCCGTGCCGTGGACGGAGGACCGTGGCGGAGCATCGACCGGCGCCGGTGGCGGCGGGGGCCCCCGCGCGGCGCAGGGACCCGGACGGTCCGCTGGCGCGGCTGCGGGCGGCGACGGCGCAGGCGCACGAGCGGCTGGACTCCTCGATCGCCGTGCTGGAGCGCCCCTGGGGCGTGCAGCTGCACCAGCGCTGGCTGGAGCTGACGTGGGGCCTGTTCGCCCCGCTGGAGCGGGGACTGGCCGCCCACGCCGCCACCGACCCGGGGATGCTCGACGTGGCGCAGCGCGCCCGCGCCGACCTGGCGCTGGCGGACCTGGCCGTCCTCGGCGTCGCGCCGCAGCGGGTGGCCGGACTGGAGCAGTGCCCGCACGTGCCGGTGCCGCGCGACCGGGCCGCCGCCCTCGGGATCTGCTACGTGCTGGACGGGTCCACGCTCGGCGGCAAGCTCATCGCCGACGCCGTCGTGCGCGCCGGGGTGCCGGTGGGGGCGACCCGCTCGCTGACCGGCCGCGAGGGGGCCGGCCGGCGCTGGCGGGAGACGATGGCCGCCGTCGACGCCGCCGGGCCGGAGGCCGTGGACGCCATGGCGGCCGCGGCGACGGCGACCTTCACCGCCTACGAGCGCTGGCTCGCCCCGGTGGGAGCCCTCGCGCGGTGAGGAGCGAAGTCGACCCGTACGTGCCCGCCTACGGCCACGTCGACCTCACCAACTGCGACCGGGAACCCATCCACGTCCCGGGCGCGGTGCAGCCGCACGGGTTCCTGCTGGCCGTCGACCGCGGCACCCACGAGGTCGTCGTCGCCTCGGAGTCCACCGCCGCCCACCTCGGCGTCGCCGCGGACGCGGTGCTGGGGCTGCCGCTGCCGCGGGTGCTGGGGGAGCAGCTGGCGCGCGAGGTCCTGGCCGTCGACGCCGCCGACAGCCTGTCGGAGCCGCTGCGCGCCACGCTGCCGCTGGTGGTCGGGCCCACCGAGGTCGACGTCGTGCTGCACGTGTCCGGGGAGCGCCTCGTCGTCGAGGTGGAGCCGGTGGGCGTGCAGACCGGGGTCTCGGCGGTCTCCTACCGCTCGGCGCGCGCCGCCGTCGCGCGCCTGTCGGAGACCGCGACCGTCGACGAGCTGACCCGGCGGCTGGCGCGGGAGATCCGGCAGCTGACGGGCTTCGACCGGGTGATGGTCTACCGCTTCGACGCGCAGTGGAACGGCGAGGTCGTTGCCGAGGACCGCCGCGAGGACCTCAACGCCTTCCTGGGCCTGCACTACCCCGCCTCCGACATCCCCGCCCAGGCCCGGCGCCTCTACACCGTCAACTGGACCCGGCTGATCGCCGACGTGCACTACGCCCCCTCCCGGCTGCACCCGCTGACCGACCCCGGCAGCGGGGCACCGCTGGACCTGTCGCACTCGGTGCTGCGCAGCGTCTCGCCCATCCACCTGGAGTACCTGCGCAACATGGGCGTCACCGCGTCCATGTCGGTCTCGCTGGTGCAGGACGGGCAGCTGTGGGGGCTGATCGCCTGCCACCACTACTCCGGTGCGCACCGGCCCAGCCACGACGCGCGCTCGGCGGCGGAGTTCCTGGGCCAGACCGCCTCCCAGCTCGTCGCGACCCGGCAGCGCTCCGACGAGCGCGACGACGCGCTGGCCGCCCAGGAGCTGCTGGCCGGCGTGGTGGCCGACCTGTCCGGCTCCGGGCGCGACCCGCTGTCGGGCCTGGTGGGCGACGAGCGGCTGCTGCAGCTGGTGGGTGCCGGCGGGGCGGCGCTGTGGGACGGCTCCCGGCTGCTCACGCTCGGGTGGGTCCCGCCGCGCGCCGCGCTGCACCGGATCGCGGACACCCTCGCGCGCGCCGACGGCGCGCCCACCTTCAGCGACCACCTGGCCTCCTTCAGCCCGGAGCTGGCGCAGGTGCAGCACGAGGCCGCCGGTGCGCTGCGCGTCGGCCTGGGCAACGACCGGTGGCTGCTGTGGGTGCGCCCGGAGCAGCAGGAGGTCGTCGACTGGGGCGGCGACCCGCACAACGCGAAGATCGCCGCCTCGGAGGGGCCGGACGTGCGGCTGAGCCCGCGCAAGTCCTTCGAGAAGTGGCGCGAGGTCGTGCGCGGGCGGTCCCTGCCGTGGAAGCGCTGGCACGCCGACACCGCCGAGCGCCTGCGCAACCAGATCACCGCGATCGTGCTGGGCCGGGCCCGCGACCAGATCGCGATCGCCGAGTCCCTGCAGCGCGCCGTCGTGCTCGACGAGGCGCCGGGCTTCGCGGGGCTGCAGGTGCTGGCCCGCTACCGCCCGGCCGAGGGCGGGCAGCTGGGCGGGGACTGGTGGGACGCCTTCGAGCTGGCCGACGGGCGGGTGGCGCTGGTCGTCGGCGACGTCGCCGGCCACGGCGTGCACGCGGCGGCCGCGATGGCGCAGCTGCGCACGGCGCTGCGCGCCTACCTGCTGGAGGGGCACACCCCCGCCTCCTGCCTGGACCGCCTCGACGACCTCGTGGAGAACCTCTTCAGCGAGCACATGGCCACGGCCGTCATCGCCGTGGTGGACCGGCGGACGGGGACGGCGCGCATCGCCAGCGCCGGCCACCCGCCGCCCGTGCTCGTCACCGGCTGCGAGGCCCGGCTGCTGCAGGTCCCGCCGCGCCCGCTGCTGGGCGTGGGCGCCGGCCAGGCCCACGACGTGGGCGTCGAGGTCCCCGCCGACGCCGTCCTGCTGCTCTACAGCGACGGCCTCGTCGAGCGCCGCGGCACCGTCCTGGAGGACACCATCCAGCAGCTGCGCCGCGCCGCGGCCCCCGGCCCGCGGGGTGAGGGCCTGGACGCGCTCGGCGCGTTCGCGGACCGGCTGATGACGGTGGTGCCCGGCGCCGGGGGCGACGACACGACGCTGGTGCTGCTGCGCCGGTCGCCCTGAGCCGGTCGCCCCGAGCCGGTCGCCCCGGGCCCGCGGCCGGGCGGGCCGGGGCCCCGGTCGGGCAGCATGGCCCGGTGCCGTCCCCGCCCGGTGCCGAGCTGGCCCGCCGCTACCACGACGAGGTCGTCGCGCCGCTGCTGCGCGCGGCGCTGCCCGGCCTGCCGCACGCCGCCGCCCGCCTGGGCAGCGGCTCGGACGTCCTCGGCCTCGACGACGCCACCTCCACCGACCACGACTGGGGGCTGCGGCTGACGCTGCTGGTGGACGCCGAGCGCGTGGGCGAGGTGGACGCGCTGCTGGAGCGGGAGCTGCCCGAGGGCTTCGCCGGCCACCCGGTGCGCTTCGCCACGACGTGGGACCCGCGGGTGCGCCAGCGGGTGCAGGTCGCCGCGCTGGAGGAGTTCGCCGCCTCCCGCCTGGGCCTGGAGGTCACCCGCGCCTGGGAGCCGGCCGACTGGCTGGCGCTGACGGGGCAGTCGGTGCTCGAGCTGGTCGCCGGCCCGGTGCTGGCCGACACCGACGGCCGGCTGGGCGCGCTGCGCGAGCGGCTGCGCTGGTACCCCGAGGACGTCTGGCGGCACCTGGTGGCCTGCTGCTGGCGGCAGCTGGGGCAGGAGCTGCCGTTCGTGGGCCGCACCGGCCAGCGCGGGGACGACCTCGGCTCCCGGCTGCTCACCGCCCGCCTGGTGGCCGTCGCGGTGCACCTGGGGTTCCTGCTGGACCGGCGCTGGCCGCCCTACCCCAAGTGGCGGGGCACGCTCTTCGCGAGGCTGCCGTCCGCGCTGGCGCTCCCCGCGCTGGAGGCCGCGCTCGCGGCCGGCGACTGGCGCACCCGCCAGGAGCGGCTGTGCGCGGCGCTGGAGCTGCTGCTGGAGCACCAGGCGCGGGTCGGGCTGCCGGCGGTGGGGCCGGCGACCGAGCCCTTCCACGCCCGGCCGTTCCGCTCGGTGCCGCAGGCCCTGCTCGACGCGCTCACCGGCGCCGTGACCGACGAGCGGGTGCGCGCGCTGCCGCCGGGGGTCGGCTCGGTGGAGCAGTGGGTGGACGCCGTCGACGTGCTGGTCGACGGCGAGCGGCGCCTGCGCGCCGCGCGGGCCGTGCAGCGCTGACGCGGCGGGGGCCTCAGCGCGGCGGGGGCCTCAGCGCGGCGGGGGCCTCAGCGCGGCGGGGGTGCGGTCGACCCGCGCACGACGAGCTCGGTGGCGAGCTCGACGTGGTGGGAGTCCAGCGCCTCCCCGCCGGCCATGCGCAGCACGGTGCGCAGCGCGACCCGGCCCATCTCGCGCAGCGGCTGGCGGATCGTGGTCAGCGGGGGAGCGGCCATCGCGGCGAGGTCGGTGTCGTCGAAGCCCGTGACCGACAGGTCGTCGGGGATGCGCAGGCCCTCGACGCGGGCGGCCTCCATGATGCCGAGCGAGATGGCGTCGCAGCCGCCGACGACGGCGGTGGGGCGCTCGGGCAGCGCCAGCAGCCGGGCGCCGAGGCGGCGGCCGACGTCGTAGTGGAAGCCCTCGTTGAGGACGTGCTCCTCGCGCGGCACCAGGCCGGCGGACTCCATCGCCGCGCGGTAGCCGTGCAGGCGGGCCTGGTTGCAGGAGGCGCCCGGCGGGCCGCCCACGTAGGCGATCGCGCGGTGGCCCAGCTGCAGCAGGTGCTGGGTCGCGCTCACGCCCCCGTTGAAGTTGGTGGAGCCGACGCTGGTCACCTCGGTGCGCGGCAGGTTCAGCGGGTCGATGACCACCAGCGGCAGGCGCACCGCGGCGAGCGCGTCGACGTGCGCGGCGGTCAGCTCGCCGGTGACGACGATGACGCCGGTGCGGCCCGCGGCGGCCATCCCGCGCGCCCAGGCCCGCGGGGTCGAGGGCAGGCGGTTGCTGCGCGCGTCGCGCAGCAGGCCGACCACGACGGCCGCGCCGGAGTCGCCGGCGGCCTCGACGACCCCGTCGACCACCTGGGTGGCGTAGGCGGAGAAGTCGCCGTCGATGAGGAACTCGACGGTGGACGAGAGCGTGGTGGCCCGCCGCGCCGACGGCGGCGTGTAGTCGTGGCGGGCGAGCAGGTCCTCGACGAGGGCGCGCGTCTCGGCGGCCACGTCGTCGCGGCCGTTGACGACCTTGGAGACGGTGGCCACGGACACGCCGGCGCTGGCGGCGATCGTGGCCAGCGTCGTCTTGTCCCGTGGGCGGTGGGGGCGGTCCAGCACGGGTCCTCCTCGACTCGGTGGTGAGGTGACTGTAGGGCCAGCCGGTCCCCCGCACCAGCACTTTCCGAAAATTTTCGAGGGGCGGTCGGGGCGACGAACCGTTGACGTGCAAGGGCAGCGCGCGGCCAGGTCACGATCTGGTGTTCCGCTTGACCTCGTCGTCCGCAGGCTCTTATGGTCCTCCGCAGACGAAGCGGTCGAAAGCTTTTCGGTCCGCGTTCGGCACCGGCCCGCCGGGTCCGGTGAGAAGAGCAGCCGCGAGGACGCGGCTCGGCACAACGGAGATCAGAGTGGATCAGAACCGCACTTCCCGTCGGTCCTTCCTCGCCCTCGCCAGCGCCACCCCCCTCGTCGCGACCGCGCTGGCCTCGTGCGGCGGCTCGAACGGCCCGGGTCAGGGCAGCTCGAACGAGGCGACCGACTGGATCCTCACCGGCCAGCCCAAGGAGGGCATCCGCCAGGGCGCCGTCGACGACTGGAACGAGGCGCACTCGGACCAGAGGATCGTCACCAGCGCGTTCCAGAACGACGCCTACAAGGCCAAGATCAAGACCGCCATCGGCGCCGGCCAGGCCCCGACGATCATCTTCGGCTGGGGCGGCGGCACCCTGCGCAACTACGCCGAGGCCGGTCAGGTCGACGACCTGACCCCGTGGCTGCAGGAGAACCCCGAGGTCAAGGACCGCCTCTTCGACGCCGCCTTCGCCGCCGGCACCGTCGAGGGCAAGATCTACGGCCTGCCGACCGAGACCGTGCAGCCGCTGGTCCTCTTCTACAACAAGAAGCTCTTCGAGCAGGTCGGCGCGCAGCCCCCCGCCACCTGGGACGAGCTCATGGCCCTGGTGCCCAAGTTCAACGCCGCCGGCATCGCCCCGATCTCCCTGGGCGGGCAGTCGCGCTGGACGAACATGATGTGGCTGGAGCTGCTCTTCGACCGCATCGGCGGCCCCGAGCTCTTCGAGTCCATCTACAACGGCCAGCCGAACTGGACCGACCCGGCCGCCATCGACGCCCTCACCAAGGTGCAGGACCTCGTCAAGGCCGACGGCTTCATCAAGGGCTTCGCCTCCATCACGGCCGACTCCAACGCCGACCAGGCGCTGCTGTACACCGACAAGGCCGCCATGATGCTGCACGGCACCTGGACCTACGGCGGCATGAAGACCGACGGCGGCGACTTCGTCTCCAGCGGCAACCTCGGGTACATGAACTTCCCGGCCGTCACCGGCGGCAAGGGCGACCCGATGAACACCTTCGGCAACCCCGCGCAGTACGTGTCGATCTCCTCCAAGGCCACCCAGGCCCAGAAGGACATCGCGCTGGCCTTCTTCAAGGACGGCCTGCTGCAGGAGAAGGAGGCCGAGGCCTACATCAACGAGGCCGGCGAGGTCCCGATCGTCAAGGGCATCGACGCCAAGTTCGCGGGCCTCGAGGACGAGGAGTGGCTGAAGTTCACCTACGACCTCGCCACCAACGCGCCGTCCTTCGCGCAGTCCTGGGACCAGGCGCTGTCCCCGACCGAGGCGGAGACGCTGCTCGACAACATCGAGAAGCTCTTCGGCCTGGCGATCACCCCGCAGCAGTTCGCCGACAACATGAACGCGGCGATCGGCTCGTGAGCGCGTCCGTGAGCACGGCGCCCAGCCCCGTTCCGGCGAAGGTCCCGTCGGCGGCCCACACGTCGACGGGACGGCTGGGGTGGCTGGTGCTGCCGGCACTGCTCATCTTCGTCGCCTTCGCCGTGGTCCCGCTGATCGGGGTGTTCGTCCTCAGCTTCACCTCGTGGGACGGCATCGGGGACATCTCCTTCACCGGGCTCACGAGCTGGACCGCCGTGCTCACGGACCCCGGTCTCCCGCACGCGCTGTGGGTCACCTTCCTGGTGATCGTGCTGTCCTGGATCGCCCAGACGCCGCTGTCGATCCTGCTGGGCGTCTTCATCTCCGGCCACCAGAAGTACCGGGCGCTGCTGGCGGTCCTGTTCTTCCTGCCCCTGCTGCTGTCGGCGGCGGCGGTCTCCATCGCCTACAAGGCCCTGCTCGACCCGAACTTCGGCCTCGGCCCGGGGCTGAACCTGGGCTTCATGACCCAGGACTGGCTGGGCCGCCCGGTGCTGGCCATGGGCGTCGTGATCTTCATCATCGCCTGGCAGTGGATCCCGTTCCACTCGCTGATCTACCAAGGCGCGATCCGCCAGATCCCGGTCTCGATGTACGAGGCCTCCCAGCTCGACGGGGCCGGCCGGGTGCGGCAGTTCTTCTCCATCACGCTGCCGCAGCTGAAGAACACGCTGATCACGTCCTCCACGCTCATGATCGTCGGGTCGCTCACCACGTTCGACCTCATCTTCGTCCTGACCCAGGGCGGCCCGAACGACGCGACGCGGGTGCTCGCCCTGGACATGTACCTGACCGGGTTCCGGGCCAACCAGATGGGCCTGGCCTCGGCCATCGCGGTGATCCTCGTCGTCGTCGGCCTGATCCTGGCGCAGCTCCTGCAGCGCCTCGGCGGCAAGGACCGCAACTCCCAGCTGGAAGGGGCCTGACCGATGGCCACGCAAGCCGCCGCCACCCCCGCGGCCCGCACCCGCAGCCCGCGCCCCTCCGGTTCCCGCCGCAGCTCGACCGAGCGCAAGAACTGGCTCGGTGGCGCCTTCGGCTGGCTCTGGCTCCTGATCGTGATGGTCCCGATCTACTGGATCGTCATCACGAGCTTCAAGAGCTCCGCCGGCTACTTCGGCACCAACCCGCTGCTCCCGTCGGCCACGCCGACGCTGGACAACTACCGGCTGGTGCTCGAGAACGACTTCGCCCGCTACTTCATGAACTCCGTCATCGTGACGGTGGGCGCCACCGTCCCGGCGGTCCTCGTCTCGTTCATGGCGGCCTTCGCCATCGTGCGTGGCGGGGGCCGGTGGCTGAAGGCGGTCAACGCCCTGTTCCTCATGGGCCTGGCCATCCCGCTGCAGGCGACGATCATCCCGATCTACCTGATCATCATCAGGGGCGGGATGTACAACACCCTCGGTGCCCTGATCCTGCCCTCGATCGCCTTCGCGATCCCGCTGACGGTGCTCATCCTGTCGAACTTCGTCCGCGACGTCCCGAACGAGCTGTTCGAGGCCATGCGGATGGACGGTTCGAGCGAGTGGGGCACCATGTGGCGGCTGGCGTTCCCGCTGACCCGCCCCGCGCTGGTCACGGTGACGATCTACCAGGGCCTGCAGATCTGGAACGGGTTCCTGCTCCCGCTGATCCTGACCGACCGGGCCGACCTGCGCGTCCTGCCGCTGGCGCTGTGGACCTTCCAGGGCCAGTACAGCGTCAACATCCCGGCCGTCCTGGCCTCGGTCGTGCTCACCACGCTGCCCATCCTCGTGCTCTACGTCGTGGGCCGTCGTCAGCTCCTCTCCGGTCTCACCGCCGGCTTCTCCAAGTGATCGGAAGGTTCACCCCGTGACGCGCCAGGCTCTCGTCGTCCGCGGCGGCTGGGACGGGCACATGCCCGTCGAGGCCACCGACCTGTTCATCCCGCACCTGGAGGCGAACGGCTTCACCGTGCGCGTCGAGGACGTCGTGGACACCCCGAAGGTGTACGCCGACGCCGAGGTCATGGCCTCGGTGGACCTCGTCGTGCAGTGCAACACGATGAACACCATCGAGAAGGAGGAGTTCGAGGGCCTGCGCGCGGCCGTCGAGGCCGGCACCGGCCTGGCCGGCTGGCACGGCGGCATCGCCGACTCCTACCGCAACAACTCCGACTACCTCACCCTCATCGGCGGCCAGTTCGGCTGCCACCCGGGCAAGGCCCCGGAGGAGCGGACCGGCGGTCAGCCGGACAACTACGTGCCCTACACCGTGAACATGCTCCCGGCCGCGGCCGAGCACCCGATCACGCAGGGCATCGAGGACTTCGACCTGGTCACCGAGCAGTACTGGGTGCTCTCCGACGACTACATCGACGTCCTCGCGACGACGACGCAGGCCGTGCGCGCCTGGGACCCGTGGAACCGCCCCGTCACCTCCCCGGCGATCTGGACGCGCCAGTGGGGCGAGGGCCGGATCTTCGTCGCCACGCCCGGCCACAACGTCGAGGTCCTGCAGGACACCAACGTCAAGACCATCATCGAGAGGGGCCTGCTGTGGGCAGCCCGCTGAAGGTCGGCGTCGTCGGCGCCGGCGTCATCTCGGCGCAGTACTCGGCGTCGCTGAAGCGGCTGCCGCAGCTGCAGATCACCGCGGTCAGCGACTTCGTGCCCGAGCGGGCGCAGGCGCTGGCCGACGAGCACGGCGCCCGTGCGCTGCCGCTGGAGCAGCTGCTGGCCGCCGACGACGTCG
>NZ_JBJLSF010000016.1:0-61957 GCF_050871885.1 Kineococcus aridisoli
GCCGGAGCTCGAGCTCCGGCCGGGGCCGCGGTGCGTGCGGAGGGCGGGTCAGGGCTTCCCGCCGTGCCCCCCGCCCCGCCGGCCGTCGTCGCGGCCGGCGTCCTGGTCGGCCACGAACGAGGCCACCCACGCCAGCGGCGCGTTCCAGTTGATCGTGATCTCGTTGGTCGACCACGAGCCGATGTCGTCGACGTAGCAGAACTGCGGCGCGCACCCGTCCGGGAACAGCGGCGCCGTGATCGGGTCACCGCTGGTGGCGGTGGGCGAGTACGGGCCGCCGGCCACCGTGCCCGCGGGCGGGTTCGGCAGCGACGGGTCGAGCTGGTGCGCGTACATCCGCGAGTGCTGGTTGCGCGAGTACACGTCGCCGTAGCCGGTGACGTAGGAGTTGTTCAGCGCGTTGCGGCCGAAGAGGTAGTCCATGCTGCGGACCACCCCGTCGCGGTACTCGTCGCGGCCGGTGAGGTCGAACGCGGTGCCCAGCACCTGCAGGTTGCTGAGGATCTGGGCGTTCGAGCCCCAGGCGTACCGGCCGTCCTCGGGGGCGTACGCCTGGCCGAACGGCTGGGCGGCCTGGTCGGCGAGGCGGCGGTCGGCGGCCTCGACCACCGAGCGCTGCACCGCGCGCAGCTCCGCCTTGTTCAGCTTGCTGGGGACGGTGGCCAGGTCCAGGCGGGCCATCGCGCCCACGTGGCCCCAGTCGAAGCCCTCGGCGGGGAACACGTCCGCGGTGTGGACGGGCGAGGAGAGGACGTCCTTGCGGAACCGCGCCTCGCCGGTGGTCAGGTACAGCTCGGTGGCCGCCCAGTAGAACTCGTCCGACACGTCGTCGTCGTCGTAGGGCCCGCTGCCCGGGTTGGGGTCCAGGGCCGCGTCCGGCGCCGGGGCGTACAGGTCCGGGGTGGCCTGCGCCGCCGCGTACGCGGTGCGGGCCGCGGCCAGCAGCCGCTTCGAGAACGCCTTGTCGTACGGGGCGAACAGGCGCGCGCCCTGCGCCGCGGTCGCGGCGACGTTGAGGGTCGCCGCCGTCGAGGGGCGGTACAGCACGCGCGGCTGCGGGTCGGTGGCCGGGTCCTGCGGCAGGCCGGTCCAGTTCACGTCGGCGACCTTGTGGAAGACCATGCCGGCGTGCTCGCGGCCCGGCTGGACCTGCATCTTGAGGAACCACTCCAGCTCCCAGCGCGCCTCGTCGAGCACGTCGGGCACGCCGTTGCCGGCCTCGGGGATGCTCAGCGTGCCGTCGGCCAGCGCCCGGCGGTCCGCGGTGGGCGCGTGCAGGCTGCGCTCGTACTGCTGCAGCAGCTGGCCCACGGAGATGCCGCCGTTGACGACGTACTTGCCGTGGTCGCCCGCGTCGTACCAGCCGCCGGTGACGTCGGTGGTGTAGTCGCAGGTCCAGGGCTCGTCGCCCTGGGCCACGAGCAGCTCCTGCGAGTCGTCGTCCAGGCTCTGGCACGGGACCGCGGTGTCGCCCTGGTTGGGGGCCACGCCGACGTGGCCGGCGGCGCGGCCGTAGCCGGGCGCGAGCTCGTCGGAGATCGGGGTGCCGCTGCGGTTGGTGTAGAAGAACGTCATCGCGTCGTCGCGCAGCCGCTCGTAGGCGGCCTCGCCGATGTCGAACGGGTGGCTGGTCTCGCCGTCGGCCACGAGCACGTACCCGGTGCCGGCCTCGGCGTAGCGGCCGAAGTCGACGGTGTGGACGTTGAGCCCGGCGCTGGGGTCGACCCCGCGCGGGGTGGTCCTGCCCTCGGCGACGACCTCGCCGGCCGCGTTCCTCAGCTGCCAGGGCAGCGGGCTCGTGGCGTCGGTGACCAGGGTGGCGCCCTTGGGCCCCTGCGGCAGGTACGCCTCCTGGTTCACCCGCACGCGCGGGCCGGTCTCGGGCACGTACGGCGGGCGCTCGGCGCCGCCCTCGAGCACGACGTCGTCCACGCACAGGGTGTACCCGACCGGGTTGACGATGTCCTGTTGGAAGGCGAGCTGCGCGTTCGGGTAGTCGCGCTCGGCGGTGAAGAAGTACTCGTGGGTGCCGAACGCCGTCTCGAAGGCGGGCTTGTCCGCGGGCAGGAACTGCTGGTAGTTGACGTCGGCGCCGCCCTGCACGACCACGCGCACCGGCCCGCTGGTGGCGGGGGTGCTGCGGGCGCGGAAGGTGAGCTTGTAGCTCTCGCCCGCGACGAGCGGGACCTCCTGCTGGATCGCCGCGCTGTAGGCGGCGCTGCCGGCGGGCACCGTGGTGCAGCCGGCACCGTCCTGCACCGAGGCGGTGGGGTAGATCGTCCAGCCGGTGGTGCCGTCGTCGAAGGTGCCGTTGACGATCTGGTCGGCGGCCTGTGCCGCCGTCGGGGCGAGCAGGAGACCTGCGGGGACGAGCAGTGCGGTGGCCGCGGTGATCGCGCGGGCGCGGCGCTTCCGCCGGGGGTGCGAAGGCACGGGTGTTCCCTCCTCATTGAGAGCGCTCTCAGAGCGCGTGGAGGAAGCCTCACCCGTCGGTCGCCGTCTGTCAATGCCGACGCACAGCCCGCACACCGCGTGCCCGGCCCGGCGCGGCGGCGCCCGGTCGCGGCGGTGCGGACCACCGCGACCGGGCGCCCGGGGCCCTCAGGCCAGGCCGTTGGCGGCCAGGAACTCCCGGGCCACGGACGCGCTGTCCTTCTTGTCCACCTGGACGCGGGCCAGCGCCTCGGTGAGGTTCTGCGTCGTCAGCTTGGCCGAGAAGGCGTCGAGCGCGTCGCTGATCGTCTGGTCGTTCTTCGAGGAGCGGATGAGCGGCAGGATGTTCTGCGCGAGGAAGAGGTTCTTCGGGTCCTGCAGGACCACGAGGTCGTTGGTCTCGATGGCCGAATCGGTGGAGAAGACGTTGCCGACCTGGATCGTGCCGTCGGTCAGCGCCCCGATGGTCAGCGGCCCACCGGCGTCCAGGGGGCGGAACTCCTTGAAGGTGACGCCGTACTGCTCCTCGAGCCCGATCAGGCCCTGGTAGCGCTCCTGGAACTCCGGGCCCGCACCGCAGACCAGCTCCCCGGCCACGGGGGCGAGGTCCTCGATGCTCGTCAGCGAGTACCGCGCCTGCGTGGCGGCGGTGACGGTGAGGGTGTCCTTGTCCTCGGCGGCCGACTGCTGCAGCGTCTCGGTGCCCTCGGGCAGGACGTCCTGGAGGGCGTCGTAGACCTGCTCGGGGCTGGAGACGCCCTGCGGGGCGCCGCCGTCGACGAGGGCGGCGAGCAGGGCGCCGTTGTACTCGGGCAGCAGGTCGATGGAGCCGTCCTGCAGCGCCTTGAGGTACACCTCGCGGGCGCCGATGTTGAACTTGCGCTGGACCTGCACGCCCTCGCCCTCCAGCACCTGGGCGTACATCTCGGCGATGAGCTCGCTCTCGGGGAAGTTGGCCGAGCCGATGATGACGGCCGAGGTCGAGGTGGAGCCGCCGCTGTCGGCGGTCTCCTGGGCCAGCGGGTCGCCGCCGCCGCCGCAGGCGGCCACGGTCAGGGTGGCGCCACCGGCGAGGGCGAGACCGAGCATGCTCCTGCGGTTCATCTTCGTGCCTTCCAGACGGTTCTTCTCGGGGGGTCCTGCGGGTCCTGCGGTCGGTGCGGGCGGTGCGCTGGTGCGGGTCAGAGGACCTCCGCGTCGAGGGGCGAGCCGGCCACGGGGCGCGCGGGGCGCGAACGCCCCAGGCCGCGACCGCTGATGCCCGGGGAGACGACCCGGCGCTGCACGAGGCCCAGCAGCAGGTCCAGCACGATCGCCAGGGCGGCGACGACGACCGCGCCGGCGACGACGCGGCCGTAGTCGTTGAGCGCGAGGCCGTCGACGAGCAGGCGCCCGAGCCCGGACAGGCCCGTGTAGGCGGCGACGGTGGCGGTGGAGACGACCTGCAGCACACCGGCGCGCAGACCGCCGAAGACGACCGGCAGGGCCATCGGCAGCTCCACGCGCAGCAGCACCTGCGACCCGCTCATGCCCATCCCCCGCGCGGCGTCGACCGCGCTCGGGTCCACCGAGCGCAGTCCGGCGTAGGTGGAGGTGAGGATCGGCGGCACGACGAGGACGACGAGCGCGATGAGGACGGGCAGGAACCCGATGCTCATGAGCGTCACGAGCAGGCTCAGCAACCCCAGCGTGGGCAGCGAGCGGCCGGCGTTGCCGGCGTTGATGGCCAGGAACGCCCCCCGGCCGGTGTGCCCGATGAGCATGCCGATCGGCAGGGCGATGAGGGCGCCGACCAGCACGGACAGGGCCGTGTAGCCGAGGTGGGCCAGCAGCAGGTGCGGGATGCTGCCGGTGACCGACCAGTCCCAGTGCGAGGCGTCGAGCAGGTACGGGGTGTCGTCCACGGCTCAGGACCTCCTCTCCGCCAGGCGCGTCCACGGGGTGGTGGCGCGCTGGAGCGCGACGATCAGCAGGTCGGCGACCGCCGCCAGCAGCACCGACAGCACGATCCCCACGACGATGGGCGCGGGGTAGGCCAGCTGCAGCCCGCGGGTGAACAGCGCGCCCAGGCCGCCGACGCCCAGCAGCGCCCCCACGCTGACCAGGGAGATGTTCGAGACCGCCGCCACCCGCAGGCCCGCCAGCACGACGGGCAGGGCCAGCGGCAGCTCGACCCCCAGCAGGCGCCGGGTGCGGGTGTAGCCCATGGCCGTGGCCGCCTCGGTCAGCGCCGGGTCGACCGAGCGCAGGCCGTCGGAGACCGTCCGCGCCATCAGCGCCACCGTGTAGATCGCCAGCGCCACGACGATGTTCACCGGGGACAGGATCCTCGTGCCCAGCAGGTAGGGCAGGGTCACGAAGACCGCCAGCGACGGGATCGAGTACACCAGCCCGGAGACGTTGAGCAGCGGCTGGTGGAGCCAGGGGAAGCGGACCCCCAGGTAGCCCAGCGGCAGCGCGACCACCGCGCCGATCAGCAGCGGCAGCACCGACAGCACGACGTGCTGCCCGAGCGCGTCGAGGACGGCGGCGTGGTTGCCGCGCAGGTACTCCAGCACCGAGTTCACGCCAGCGGCCCCCCGGAGGCGGCGGGCAGCGCCCGGCGCTGCTCGAGCACCTCGACGACGTCGCGGTGGTGGGCCAGGCCGGTGGCGCGGCCGGTGCCGTCGACGCGGACCGCGACGCCCACCGGGGAGGTGAGGGCGAGGTCGAGCACCGTGCGCAGCGAGTCGCCGGGGCCGAACGTGCCCGGCGGCCCGGCGGCACCCGCCGGGACCCCGGCACCCTCCCAGCCGAGCGGCCGGCCGGCCGCGTCCAGCAGCAGGACGGGACCGCCGGCCTCGTCGAGGGGGCGCACCCGCAGCCCCTCGGTGCCCTCGAACGACAGCCCGCGGTAGCCGCGGTCGCGGCCGACGAAGTCGCGCACGAAGGCGTCCGCGGGCCGCGTCAGCAGCTCGCGGGGGGTGCCGACCTGGGCCAGGTGCCCGCCCTGGCGGAACACCGCGATGCGGTCGCCGAGGACGACGGCCTCGTCGATGTCGTGGGTGACCAGGACGATCGTCTTGCCCAGCTCGGCCTGCAGGCGCAGGAACTCCTGCTGCAGCTGCCCGCGCACGACGGGGTCGACGGCGCTGAAGGGCTCGTCCATGAGCAGCACGGGCGGGTCGGCGGCCAGCGCGCGGGCGACGCCGACGCGCTGCTGCTGCCCGCCGGACAGCTGCGCGGGGTAGCGGTCGGCGAAGGCCGCGGGCAGCCCGACGCGCTCGAGCAGCTCGATCGCGGCCGCCCGCTGCCGGCGGCGGCCCAGCAGCCTCGGCACGGTCAGGACGTTGTCGACGACCGTGCGGTGCGGGAAGAGGCCGGCGTGCTGGATGACGTAGCCGATGCCCCGCCGCAGCGCGGCCGCGTCCTGCTCGCGCACGTCGCGCCCGTCCAGCAGCACCCGGCCGCCGGTGGGCTCGACCATCCGGTTCACCATGCGCAGCGAGGTCGTCTTGCCGCAGCCGGAGGGGCCGACGAAGACGGTGGTGCGCCCCGCGGGCAGTTCGAGGTCCAGGTGCTCCACGGCCACGGTGCCGTCGGGGAACTGCTTGCGGACGGCCTCGAACGTGATCACAGCGGCGGCTCCGTGGTTGGACCGCGACGCGCCGGGGCGCGCCGTCTGGCGTGCGGGTGGAGAGCTCGGGCGGTGGGCCGGGAGGTCGTGGGCGTGCCACTGTACGTGGCCCGTCCGACAGCTGCCCGGCTCGCCCCGCGGCCGGGCCGGGGCACGAGTGCAGCACCCGCCCGGGCGGTCCGCACCCGGAGCGCCCTCAGGCGCCCCAGCCGGCGGCGAGCAGCTCGCCCAGCCGGTCCAGGTCGCGGCCGTAGGGGCGGTCCAGCACGTCGTCGCCGAGCTGGTCCGCCACGGCGTCCAGCGCCGCGGTCGCCGCCGGGGCCAGCCCCACCAGCCCGCCGCGCAGCAGCCGCGCCCGGTGCACCGCCAGCAGCTCCACGGCCAGCACCTCCCGCAGGCCCGCGACGGCCTCGCCCGCGCACTCGGCGGCCTCCAGGGCGAAGCTCTGCACGTCCTCCTGCCCCAGCGAGGTCTCCACCGCACCGCTCAGCGCGGGCAGCGCGAAGCGGCGCAGCCGGTGCACGACCCCGACGGCGCGCTTGTGCACGGCCACCAGCCCCGCGTGCACGCCCGGCTGCGGGGACAGCTGCGGCGGCAGCCCGGTCTGGCGGGGGTCCAGCATCCGGTGGGTGCGCGCCGCGCTGGTGTCGGCCAGGTGCACCAGCGCGGCGACCAGGCCGTCCAGCCCCGCCGCCAGCTCGGTGCCCGCGAAGCCGGCGGTGCCGGTGAACGCGCCCTCCAGCAGGGCCGGGGAGTCGCTGACCCCCTCCAGCGCGCGGTCCACGGCCTCGAGCAGCGCGTCCAGGCGGCGCTGCGCCAGCGCCAGCGCGGGCGCGCCCACGCGCACCGACACCGGCGCCTGCAGGCCGTGCACGTCCCCGGCGGGGCGGTGGCTGCGCAGCTGCGCGGCCACCGCGGCGAGGACCTCGTCCCCGCGCGCGGCCGCCGGGTGCAGCGGGTCGTGGCTGGCGCGCAGCACCTCCGCGCTCGCCGCCAGCACCAGCGCGCCCTGGCGCAGCAGCAGCCGGGTGTCGGCGGCGCGCAGCAGCGCCAGCGCCGTCGCGACGGGGACGCCCTCCAGCAGGGCCACGCCCTCCTTGGCGCCGGGCTCGAACGGCGGCAGCCAGCCGCCCTCCAGGGTGTCGGCGCCGGTGCGCTCGCCGCCCAGGACGACCGCCCCCAGGTGCGCCAGGGGCACGATCTCCCCCGCCGCGCCGCTGCCGCGCGCCGGCACCCGCGGGTGCACCCCGGCCTCCAGCAGCGCGGCCAGGCGCCGGCACAGCTGCGGCGAGACGCCCGCCTCGGGGTGCAGCAGGGTGCGCAGCCGGACCGCGAGGACGGCCCGCACCTCGCGCCGCGGGAGCCAGGGCGCCGAGCCCACGGCGCGGCCGACGACGAGGTGCGCCTGGTGGCGGGCGCGGGCCTGCTCGTCGAGGGCGATGCCCGCCATCGCCCCCATGCCGGTGGTGACCCCGTAGACGGGACCGGAGGAGGCCAGCGCGGCCAGCGCGGCCGCGCGCGAGCGGGCGAGCCCGGCCAGCAGCCGCTCGCCGAGCTCGACGCCCTCCCCCGCCGCGACCGCCTCGAGCGCGGCGCGGTCCAGGTCGCCGGGTCCGTCCACGAGCACGCGCTGCTCCCCCTGCCCGGCCGCCGCCGCCCCGCCCGCCTCAGCCGCGGCCGGGCAGCGGCGAGCGCAGCCTCGACAGCGCCGGCGCGTGCAGCGGCGCCGTCCGCCAGGCGCCGTGGAACTCCCCGGTCCGCTCCTCCAGCCGCAGGTGCAGCCGGTGCGGGGTCTCGGCGAACACGACGTCCAGGCGCGAGGGGCTGCCCGAGACGGCCAGCGGGCCGGTGCCGGCCCAGCGGCCGCGCCCCACGGCCAGGCGCAGCTCCTCGCCGGAGTCGACGAGGACGACCTCCTCGCCCTCCACGCGCAGCGCGCTCAGCGAGGCCGGTTCGCTGCCCCGGGCCGGGCGGAACCCCCCCTGCGGCAGGTCCCCGCCCGCGTCGGGCACGGGCGGCAGCTGCGCGGCGGCCAGCCGCTCGCGCAGCGCCTGCTCGCGCTGCGCCGCGTCCGCGGGCAGCCGCGGGTCCGACAGCGCGGGCAGCAGGTGCTCCCAGACCGCCTCCAGCAGCGCCTGGGTGTCGGTGCTCTGCGAGGTGATCGCGACGACGGCGTCCTGCTCGGGCAGCACGAGGGCGAACTGCCCGTACGCGCCGTCGGCGCGGTAGCCGTGCCGGGAGCGCCAGAACTGGAACCCGTACCCCAGCTGCCAGTCGGCGTCCGGGTGCTCGGAGGTGTCCGCGTGCGAGCGGGTGGCCTCCTCGACCCACTCCCCGCTCAGCAGCCGCCCGCCCGCCCACAGCCCGCCCGCCAGGTGCAGCTGGCCCAGCGCGGCGACGTCCTCGGTCGTGGCGTGCAGACCGGAGAAGCCGATCTCGCGGCCGGAGCCGTCGCGCACCCAGCCGACCTCGCCGACGCCCAGCGGGTCGAGCAGCCGCGGCCGCAGGTACTCCACCAGGCCCTGGCCCGAGGCGCGCTGCACGATCGCGGCGACGGAGTAGGTGCAGGGCTGGTTGTAGCAGAAGAGCGTCCCGGGCTCGGCCTCCGGCGGCAGGCGCAGGAAGCCCCGCACGACGTCGCCGGAGGGGTCCTGCAGCGCCCGCTCGATCGTCTCCTCGCGGTGACCGCTGGCCATCGCGGCGACGTGGCGCACGAGGGTGCGCCGCGAGCGCTCGTCGGTCACGTCGGCGTCCAGCTCGGGGAAGTACGACAGCACCGGGGCGTCGAGGTCGACGAGCCCCTCGGCGACCGCGAACCCCAGGGCGGTGGCGGTGAAGCTCTTGCTCACCGAGTACAGCAGGTGCGGGCGCTCGGGCCCGTACGGCGCCCACCAGCCCTCGGCGACGACGGCGCCGTGCCGCAGCACCTGCAGACCGTGCAGCTCCACACCGGGCAGGGCCTCGACGGCGTCCAGGAACGCGTCGACGCCGCGCGCGTCCACCCCCTGCTCCGACGGGCTCGTGCGCGGCAGCCGGGTGCGCGGGCGGACCTCGGGGGCGGCTCCAGTGCTCACGGCGCCGACTCTACGACCGCGCCCGGGAAAGGCGTTGCGCTCCCCGCGCGCACCGGCGCAGCATCGAGGGGTCCTGGCGTCGAGACGAGGAGCGAGCGCGGTGCTCAGCTGACGTGCCCCGGTCCCCCGGCCCCCGCGCACCGCGCGGAGGTCACCGGCCCACGTCCCCAGGAGCCCCCGTGCCCGTCCGCACCACCCCCACGCCCGGCACCCCGCCCATCCCCACGCCCAGCACCCCGCCCATCCCCACGCCCGGCGCCCGGACCGCGGCCGGCACCGTCACCGCGCTGGTGCTGCAGCGGGTGCGCAAGGGCTACGACCACCTCGTCGTCCTCGACGAGGTCAGCACCGCCTTCGCCCCCGGCCTCGTCACCGGCGTCGTCGGCGAGAACGGCTGCGGCAAGTCGACCCTGCTGCGCCTGCTGGCCGGCACCGAGGCCCCCGACGCCGGCCGCGTGCTCGTCACCGCCGCCGGCGGCGTCGGGCACCTGCCGCAGGACGCCGGCGCACCGGCCGGCAGCACCGTCGGCGACGTCGTCGACGCCGCGCTCGCGGACCTGCGCCGCCTGGCCGCGCGCCAGCGCGAGCTGGAGGCGGCGATGAGCGCTCCCGGCCTCGACGTGGACGGCAGGGGCCCCGCCGACCTGCCCGCGCTGCTCACCGCGTACGGCGAGGCGCAGACCGCCTTCGAGCTGCGCGGCGGCTACGAGGCCGACGCCCGCGTCGAGCGGGCCCTCGCCGGGCTGGGGCTGGCGGGCCTGGAGCGCTCGCGGGCGCTGGCCACCCTCTCGGGCGGGCAGCGCTCGCGCCTGCACCTGGCGGCGCTGCTGGCGTCGGCGCCGGAGGTGCTGCTGCTGGACGAGCCGACCAACCACCTCGACGACGAGGCCGCCCGCTGGCTGGAACAGCACCTGCGGGCCCGCTCCGGGACCACCGTCGTCGTCTCGCACGACCGCGAGTTCCTCGACGCGGTCGCCGCCGAGCTGCTGGAGGTCGACCCCGCCCTCGACGGCGGCCTGCAGCGCCACCCCGGCGGCTACGAGGCCCACCTGGCCACCCGCGCCGCGGCCCGGCGGCGCTGGGAGGCCGCCCGCGCCGAGTGGGAGGAGCAGGTGCAGCGGCTGCGCACCACCGGCGACGCCGTCGCCCGCCGCGTCGCCCCCGCCCGCGAGCGCCCCGACGGCGACAAGATGGGCTACGACTTCAAGGGCGGGCGCGTGGAGGAGTCCGTGAGCGCGCGGGTGCGCGCCAACGCCGAGCGGCTGCGCCGCCTGGAGGCGGCCGAGGTGCCGGTCCCGCCGCCGCCGCTGCGCTTCGCCCTGCCCCCGGGGGCGGGGTCGGCGCGCGGGAGCCTGCGCGCCGACGGCGTGGCGGTGAGCGGCCGGCTGGCGAGCGTGGACGTGGACCTGGGCCGCACCGGCCGGCTGCTGGTCACCGGCCCCAACGGCTCGGGCAAGTCCACGCTGCTGGAGGTGCTCGCCGGCACCCTGGCACCCACGAGCGGCACGGTGCACCGGCGCGGGCGCACGGGCCTGCTGCGCCAGGACCCCGACGCGGGCGACCCCGGCCGGTCGCTGCTGGCGGCGTTCGCGGCCGGCCGGCGCGGCGGCGCCGAGGAGCACGCTCGCCGCCTGCTGGCCACGGGCCTGTTCGCGCCCGACCGGATCGGCACCGCCGTCGGCAAGCTGTCCACCGGCGGCCGCCGCCGGCTGGAGCTGGCCCGGCTGCTGACGGAGCGCCACGACGTCCTGCTCCTCGACGAGCCGACCAACCACCTGGCCCCCGCGCTCGTGGAGGAGCTGGAGGCCGCGATCGAGCAGTTCCCCGGCGCGGTCGTGGTCGTCAGCCACGACCGCCGGTTCCGCCGCCGCTTCCGGGGGGACGTGCTGGAGCTGGGCGGTGCGGCCTGAGGGCGGTGCGGTCTGAGGGCGGTGCGGCCCGAGGGGGGCCGCGTCCTCAGAAGAGGGCGCGCGCCAGCGCCTGGCGGGCCTTGACGACCCGCGGGTCGGAGGCCCCCACGACGCTGAACAGCTCCAGCAGGTGGGTGCGGGCGCTGTCGCGCTCCTCGCCGGCGGTGCGCTGGACCAGGCCGAGCAGGCGCGCGAACGCGTCCTCGACGTGACCGCCGGCGAGGTCGAGGTCGGCGACCACGAGCTGGGCGGCGACGTCGTCGGGCGCGTCGGCGGCCGCCGCGCGGGCGGCGGTGGCGTCCACGCCCTGCAGCCGGCGCAGCACCCCGACGCGGGCCAGGCCCTCGGTCGCCGCGCTGTCGCGGGGGTCCTGGGCGAGCGCCCGCTGCCAGGCGGCCGCGGCGGCGTCGAGGTCCCCGGTCTGCACGGCGGCCAGCGCCTCGGCGTGCAGCGGCGGCAGCGCGGGCTCGTCGGGGACCTCGGGGGCCTCGGCGGCCCCGCCCGCGACGCGGCCGGTGACGCCGTTGGCCTCGGCCACCCGCAGCACCTCCTCCAGCACCGGCCGGATCTCCTCCGCGCTCGGGTAGGAACCGGTGAACAGCGGGATGGGCTGCCCCTTGACGATCGCCGCCACCAGCGGGATCGCCCGGGCCTGCAGCGACTGCACGAGCGACTGCGCCAGCTGCGGGTTGGCCTGCGCGTCGACGCGGCCGAGCAGGAACGCGCCGGCGAACTCGTCGGCCAGGGACTGCAGGGCCTCGGCGCCCGTGTCGTAGCCCTCGGCCCACAGGTCCAGCACGACCGGGAACTCCACGGACTGCTGGACGACCTCGGTGAAGGTCTCCTCGGTCACGTCGACGACGAAGGGCGAACGGGCGGTCGCGGCCTCCGGGCCGGCGGCCGCCCGGCGGGCGACCTCCTCGCGGCGGGAGTTGCGAGCGGCGAGCGCGCCCAGGTCCACCGCTCCGCGCAGGTTGAGCTTGGCGCCGGGAGGAGTCGGCTGCTGAGTCATGGCCGGTACCTTCTCACGCACGCCCGCGCCGCCGCCGCGCGGATCACGCGGGCGCACCGGCCCCCGGGGCTCAGCGGGCCTGGGCCGAGACCAGTCCGCTCTGCGCGGCGACCACGGCCACCGTGCGCCCGCTGCCGGCCTCGCCCGGCGGCACCGAGAAGACGACGACCTCCTCGCGCACCACGCTCGCGCCCAGCGCCTGCTCGCGACCGGCCAGCGCGGCCAGCACCGGGTCCAGGCGCCCGCTGATCCCGTCCGGCGGCCCGTCCAGGGTCGTGCTCCAGCGGTAGCCGGCGACGACGAGGGCACCGCCGTCGCGGGTGCGCACGCCGAGCACCCCGTCCGCGAGCACCGTGCGCTCCTGGGTGAAGGTCCCGCCACCCGCCTCGATCGACGACCGCTCGCGGGCCACCGAGTCCGCCACGCCGCTGCGGTAGCCGTCGGGGGCGAACTGCCCGGCGAACTCGCTGTCCGCGCCCCGGGTCAGCACGTCGCCGTAGCGGTCGGCCACCTCCTGCGGGCTCATCGGCAGGTTCGTGCCCTCGTCGACGGCGACGGCCGCCACGCCGTCGGCGGGGGCGGCCAGGGTCGGCAGGCTCACCCCGGGCAGCAGCGAGGGCGTGGCCCAGACCTTGAAGGGCTCGCGGGCCGAGCCGGAGCGGAAGACGACGACCGAGGGCAGCTGGTCGGCGCCGCCGGCGCTGACGGTGGCGAACCAGCGCGGCCACTGCGCGCTGCGCGGCAGCACCGAGGTGATCGCCTCGAAGTCGTCGGCGCCGCCGGTGGCCGCCGGCGTCGCGCCCGCGGCGGCGACGGTGCGCGCGGCGGTGCGCAGGTCCAGCTCCGGGCCGGTGACCCGGGCGGCCAGCGCCTGCGGGTCGCCGGTGGCCGGGTCGGCACCGGCCCGCAGCACCTCGCTCGCCGCGGCGACGACGCGGGTGGCCTGCACGGGCTCGACGACCAGCGGCGCCCGGTCCCCGGCCGCGGGCGCGCTCGTCGCGGGCAGTTGCGCGCAGCCGCCGAGCAGCGCCGAGGCGAGGGCGCCGGCGAGCAGGGCGCGCACGCCCGAGCCGGTGGTGCCGCCGGTGGTGCTGCCGGTGGTGCTGCCGGTGCGCTTCACGCGCGCCTCCCGGTGCCGGGGCGGGCCGCCGCGCGCCGGGCGCGGCGGGCGGTGACGAGGACGCCGGCCACCCCGAGCAGGGCCGCGACGGCGCCGGCCACGAGCAGGGGGGTGCCGGCGGGGTGCTCGGCGGCGTCCCCCTCGGCCCGCCAGCGGAAGTCCACCCGCTGCGGGGCCGGCGCCGAGCCGTCGGTGGCGGCCAGGACGACCACCCCGCCGGCGTCGGCGAGGTCGTCGTCGCCGGCCGTGGACCAGGTGAGCTCGGCGCTCGCGTCGCCGGTGCTGGTCTGCAGCCAGATGTCCGCGGCGCGGGGGTCGGCGGCCGCGCCCTCGCCCTGCACGCGGGTGCGGGCGGCGGGCTCCTCCAGCGTCCCCGCCACGGCGGTCACCTCGGTGTGCCGGGCCTGCGCCAGCCACGCCCGGACGTCGACGGCGCGGGCGACGCCGACGAAGACGTCCGTGCCCGCGGGGGCGCTGGCGCGCACCCGGGCGGTGGGGCCGCTGAGCTCCAGCAGCCCGGGGGCGCTGACGACGGCGACGCCGGGGTCGGCCGACTCCTCGGCGACGTCGATGTGCGCGGGCGGCGCGAGGACCGTCAGCAGCAGGGCGCCGGCGACCGCGCAGCCGAGCCCGGCGACGAGCAGCAGCCGGGCGAGCAGGCGTCTCACGGGGTGGCGTCCTTCCGGGGGAACGGGCCGGGGCGGCGGTCCGGCCAGCCACCCTACGGGGTGCGCGCGCGGCCCCCGGCCCGCCCGGAGCGGCACCCGGACGGGTGAACCGGTGCGGGGGCTGCCTCGTGGTGGGGGTGCGGGAGCCTCCCGGAGGCTCCCGCCACGTCCCGTCGCACGTCAGGCCGCGACACCTCGTGCCCGCCCGCGGGACCGCTCCGCGGTCCCCTCCCGACGCAGAGGAACGACCATGACCACGACCGCCTCCACCACCCGCCCCCGGCTGTCCGGCCCCTCCGCGGTGCACGCCTCGGCCTCCGCGTCGGCGGGTCTGCTGCTGCTGCGCCTGGCCGTGGGCGCCCTGCTGCTCGTCCACGGCGTCCCCAAGCTGTCGAACCCCGGCGGTGCCACCGGGATGGCCGCCTCCCTGGGCGTGCCCGCCCCCGACCTCGCCGGCTGGCTGGTGGTCCTCGGGGAGGTCGGCCTGGGCGCGCTGCTCCTGCTGGGCCTGCTCACCCGCGTCGCCGGCGCCCTGCTCGTGCTGCAGATGGCGGGCGTGTGGCTGCTGGCGCACGCTCCGCAGGGCTTCCTCGTCGACGGTCAGGTCAACGGCGAGAACGCCCTGCTGTTCGCCGCCGTCGGCCTGCTGCTGGTCTCCACCGGCGCCGGCCGCTGGTCGGCGGACCGGGTGCTGCTGCGCCGCTGAGCGGCGCCCCCGGCCGCGGGCGTCACTGCCCGCGGCCGGCCTCGCCCTGCGCGCGCTCGACGGCGGCCTCCAGCCGCTCCAGCTTGCCGGTCATCTCCCCCGTGCGACCGGGGCGGATGTCGGCCTTGAGCACCAGCGAGACGCGGGGCCCGTGCCGGCCGACGGCCTCGCAGGCGCGGCGGACGACGTCCATGCACTCCTCCCACCCGCCCTCGATGGTGGTGAACATGGAGTCGGTGCGGTGCGGCAGCCCCGAGGAGCGCACGACGAGCACGGCGTCGGCGACGGCGGCGCTCACGCCGCCGGGGTCGCCCTCGGGCGAGGGACCACCGGACGGGGCGACGGAGAAGGCGACGATCACGCCTCGACGGTAGTGCCCGGCGGCCGGGCTGTCGCCGTGTCGGCGGCCCGCCGCCGGTGCGGTCGCGGATACCCTGCAGGGGCGCCGGGAGCGCTCCGCACGCCTGACGCACCACCCACGCACCACTCGACGCACAGCCCGGAGGTCCGCCGGTGTCCACCGACTCCAACGACGCGTTCAGCGTCGTCGTCCGCGGTTACGACCGCAGCCAGGTCGACGCCCGCCTGCAGCACCTGGAGGAGGCCCTCGCCGAGGTGCGCGCGCGCCTGGCGCAGCGCGACCACGAGGTGCAGCAGGTCCAGGCGGAGCTGGCGGACGCCCACAAGGAGCTGCGCGAGCACGAGAAGCCCTCGTACGCGGGGCTGGGCGCGCGCATGGAGAAGCTGCTGCGGCTGGCCGAGGACCAGTCCTCGGAGATCCTGCGCTCGGCCCGCCGCGACGCCGACCGGCTGCGCGAGGAGGCCCGCACGGAGGCCGCCGCCACCCGCGCCCAGGCCGACGACGACGCCCGCCGCCGCACCGGCGAGGCGAGCCGGGACGCCGAGGAGATCGTCTCCCGCGCCAAGGCCCAGGCCGACGGGATGGTCGAGGCCGCCCAGCGCACCGCGGCCGAGCTGACCGCCTCGGCCCAGCGCACCGCCGAGCAGCTGCGCGCCAGCGCCCAGCACGAGGCCGCGGAGCAGCTGGCGGCCACCGAGCGCCAGGTGACCGCGCTGCGCGCCCAGGTCGAGCGCGAGGTCATCGAGCTGCGCACCAGCACCGACGCCGCGGTCCGCGAGCAGGAGCTCGCGCTGGCCGCCGCCCGCGAGAAGGCCGCCGAGGAGGACCGCCAGCGCCTGGAGGTCGCCGCCGCCCGCACCGCGGCCCGCATCGCGGAGGCCGAGCAGCGCGCCGCCGCCGCCGAGGAGCGCGCCGAGGAGGCCGTGCAGGCCGCCGAGGCCATCCGCGCGGAGTCCGTCGCGCAGGCCGCGCTGCGCGCCGAGACCGCCCGCCGCGAGGCCGACGAGCTGCTGGCCGACGCGCGCGCCCGCGCCCAGCACGTCGTGGAGTCCGCCCGCGAGCAGGCGGAGCTGAGCCGGGCCAGCGCGCAGGCGCAGGTGGACGAGCTCATGCAGCAGCGCGACCAGATCACCGACCAGCTGGACGACCTGCGCGGGCTGCTGGGCCTGGCCCCGGAGCTGCCGGCGCGCTCGCTCGAGCACGAGGAGGACGCGGGCGGGCAAGTCGTGGACCTGTCCACCACCCGTGCCCAGCAGGCGGCCAGCGCCGGCTGACCGGCGCGGTCGCGCGCGCCGGCCGGCGCGCTCCTCAGGGCCAGGTCGTCGGCAGCGGGGACCTCGCCGGGTTCACCCGCGCGACGACCTCGTCGAGGACCCGGCGGACGGCGTTCTCGCCGACCCACAGGTGCTTGGCGCCCTCGACGCCGACGACCTCGGCCTGCGGCAGCGCGCGGAAGCGCTCGCGCGCCTCGTCGGGGCGCAGGAAGTCGTCCAGCTCCGGCACCAGGGCGGTGACGGGGCGGCCGGTCTCCCCCCACGCCCGCAGGTCCTCCGGGGTGGACCAGCGCAGCGGCGGCGAGAGCAGCAGCAGCCCCTCCACGAGCGGGTCGCGGCCGTGGACGAGGGCGAGGTCGGTGCCGAAGGACCAGCCCAGCAGCCACACGTGCGGCAGGTCGTGGAACTCCGCGAACTCCAGCGCGGCGGCGACGTCGTGGCGCTCGGCGCGCCCGGCGTCGAAGCTCCCGCCGCTGGTGCCGCGAGGGCTGGAGGTGCCGCGGGTGTTGAAGCGCAGCACCGCCAGGTCGGCCAGCGCGGGCAGCCGGTTGGCCGCCTTGCGCAGGACGTGGCTGTCCATGAAGCCGCCGGAGGTGGGCAGCGGGTGCAGGGTCACGAGCGTGGCGACGGGGTCGCGCTCGGCCGGCAGGGCGAGCTCGCCGACGAGCACGAGCCCGTCGGCGGTGTGCAGCTCGACCTCCTCGCGCCGGGCGGGCAGGACGGTGTCGGAGCGGATCTCAGGCACGCGCTGCCCCGGCGGCGGCGAACTCCTCGGCGAGCAGCGCGCCGAAGGCGTCGACGTCGGCGTCGGTGGTGTCGAAGCTGGCGACCAGGCGCACCTCGACCGCGTCCCCGCCGAAGGTGTCGTCCCAGACGTGGAAGGGCACGCGGGCGGCGGCGCGCTCGGCCACCGCGCGCGGCAGGGCGGCGAAGACGGCGTTGGCCTGCACCGGCCGCGTCACGCTCGCCCCCGCGGCGGTGACGACGGCGGCCAGCCGGGTCGCGGCGGCGTTCGCGGCCCCGGCGGTGCGCTGCCACAGGTCGCCGCCGAAGAGGGCCAGCAGCTGGGCGGAGACGAAGCGGGTCTTCGAGGACATCTGCATGGTCGGCTTGACCAGCCGCGCCAGGCCCGGCGCCGTCGCCGCGTCGCGCACGAGGACGACCTCGGCGAAGCCGCCGCCGTTCTTGGTCCCGCCCAGGCTCACCGCGTCCACCCCCAGGTGGGTGGTCGTCTCCCCCAGCCCGACGCCCAGGGAGACGGCGGCGTTGGACAGCCGCGCCCCGTCGACGTGGACCCGCACGTCGAGGCGGTGGCAGACGTCGACGAGGTCGCGCAGGTGCTCCAGGGAGTACGTCGTCCCGAACTCGCTGCTCTGGGTGAGGGTGAGGGCGCCCACGGGGGCGCGCATGAGGCTGCGGGCGGCCTCGACCGCGGGCTGCACGGCGCCCGGGTCGACCAGGCCGTCGGTGCTCGGCAGCGGCACGACCTTGGTGCCGGCCACGTGCTCCAGGCCGCCGGCCTCGTCGTGCAGCACGTGCGCCTGGTCGCTGGAGAGCACCGACTCCCAGCGCCGGGTCAGCGCCTGCAGCGCGGTGACGTTCGCGCCGGTGCCGGTGAGCACGACGGCGACCTCGGCGTCGGCGCCGAAGTGGCCGCGCAGGCTCTCGGTGAGCGCGGCGGTGTAGGGGTCGGCCCCGTAGCTGGCGACGTGGCCGCCGTTGGCGGCCGCCAGGGCCTGGAGCACCTCGGGGTGCATGCCGGCGGCGTTGTCGCTGGCGAAGCCGCGCACGGCCGGGTCGTGCAGGCGGGCCGGGCCGGTGGTCGGGACTGTGCTCGTCACCGGGGCAACGTAACCCGTGGCCGCGCGGCCCGTGCGCTCACCAGCTCCCGCGCCGGCCGCGGGAGGCGAAGCAGGAGCGGTGCCAGTGCCGGCGCTCGCTGGCCCCGTCGGCGGGGCTGAAGGTGCCCCGCGAGGGCCAGACCACCAGGTGCGGCACGCCGGGCGGGATCTCCTGGGCGCAGCCGGGGCAGCGGTAGGTCTTCGTGGAGGTGGTGCCGCGCAGCTCGCGCACGACCCAGTCGCCGTCGGGGCCGGAGACGGTGCGGTCGACGCCGGCGCCGAGCGGGAGCCGCGGCGGCGGGTCGGGGCGGCGGCGGTTCGCGCGGGGCACGCCCCCATGCTCCCAGCAGCCGCCGTCCCGGCACGGGCAGGCCGTGACCGGGGGACGCGACCGGGCGCTGCCGCGGTGGTGTCCCCTCCACACCACCGTGGCCGCGCCCGGTTCGAGCGGTACTCGTCGCGGGACGCCGTTTCGTTACAGGGGACCACCACCCCCTTCCGGGGGCCACGGTGCGGCGCCCGTCGTGGTCGGGGACGGGCCCGGCCTCTCGTAAGCTCGGCCCCCGTGCGCCTCGTCATCGCCCGCTGCTCCGTCGACTACGCGGGGCGGCTGACCGCCCACCTGCCGCTCGCGACGCGCCTGCTCGTCCTCAAGGCGGACGGCAGCGTGCTGGTGCACTCCGACGGCGGCTCGTACAAGCCGCTGAACTGGATGAGCCCGCCGGCCCGGCTGACCGTCTCCGTGCCCGACGAGGACGCGCGCGAGGCGGGCGTGCAGGAGACCTGGACGGTGCAGCACACCAAGACCGACGACCGGCTCGTGGTGTCGCTGCACGAGGTCCTGCACGACTCCGAGCACGACCTCGGCGTGGACCCGGGGCTCGTCAAGGACGGCGTGGAGGCGCACCTGCAGAAGCTGCTGGCCGAGCACGTCACGACGCTGGGCGAGGGCTGGTCGCTGGTGCGGCGCGAGTACATGACGGCCATCGGCCCCGTCGACATCCTCGCCCGCGACGCGCGCGGTGCCGCCGTGGCGGTCGAGATCAAGCGCCGCGGCGACATCGACGGCGTCGAGCAGCTCACCCGCTACCTGGAGCTGCTCAACCGCGACCCGCTGCTGGCGCCCGTGACCGGCGTGTTCGCCGCGCAGGAGATCAAGCCGCAGGCGCGCACGCTGGCCACCGACCGCGGCATCCGCTGCGTGGTGCTGGACTACGACGCCTTGCGCGGCATCGACGACGTGGACGCCCGGCTGTTCTGAGCACCCAGCAGGGCCTCGGCGCGCGCCCGGCGCACCGCCGTGCGCTCCGCGCGCTCGGCCGCCGCGGCCTCGGGCCCGTCCTCGACCTGCAGCACGCGGTGCAGCTTGGTGACCCGCAGCAGCCGCAGCGCCGGCAGCGGCACCCCGGTGAGCACCAGGCGCCGGTCGCAGCGCTGGGCGCGCCGGTGCGCGCCGACGAAGACCCCGAGCCCCGTGGCGTCGGCGACGACGATGCCGTCGACGTGGACCACGAGGTCGCCGGAACCGGCGTCGACGGCCGCGTGCAGCGACGCGCGGACGTCCGGCACGGTGTGGACGTCGAGGCGCCCGCCCACGTGCAGGACCTGCCCGGGCACCTCCACGCGCAGCACGGTGCCCTGGCCGGGCGCCGTGCGGGCGGCCCTGCGGGCCACCACGTCGTCCGCGGCGCTGGGCGGCGCGGACCGTTCAGCGATCTGGATCGTCATCTGTTCCTCCCCCGAGGACGCCGGTCCGATCGAGCGATCATCACCGGTGTGACGCAGCAGACGTCCGATCGGTTGCACCAGGTGACGGGTGCTTCCGCCGAACAGCCACTGCATGCACACTCTGCCACCGGCCGGTACCGCAGAGTGGTGGTTTCTGCTCGCCGTTGCCGGACGGTGACCTGCTCCTCCCGTCCCGTCGCACCGGCCCGCGGGCGGGGCGGGCCCCCGACACGCCGTCGCCCCGTGGCGCTCCGGCGCAGGCTGAGGACACTGTGGGCATGACCTGGGGCAGCTACCACTACGCGCTCGGCCCGACCATCGCGCTCGTGGTGGTCGGGGTGCTCGTGCTCCTGCTGCGCTGGACGTTCTCGCACGGGCGCTCCCTCGTCGAGCGGCGGCCGCAGCAGGGCACCAGCGAGGAGTACGGCCTGCTCGAGGTCGTCTCGGCCCCGCCGACCTTCGTCGAGGCCGAGGTGCAGCGGCGCACCCTCACCGACGCCGGGATCCGCGCCACCCTCGCACCCACCACCGAGGGACCGCGCGTCATGGTCTTCCCCGACGAGGCGGGCCTGGCCCGGCAGATCCTCGCCGGGCCGGGGCCGCGGTGAGCGGGCCCGCGCCCGCTCCCCCGCCCGGGCGCCCGCCCGGCGTCCCGGACGCGCAGGTGCTGCTCGCCGCGGCGCGGGCGGTGGCCGCCGAGGACGAGGAGCGCGCCGGGGTCGCGACGTACCTGGCGCTGGAGGACCTGGCGCGGGGGGACCTGCGCGTGGCCGGGGGCGCGGCGGCCACCGCGCACGGCGGCGGCGGGGACGACGCGCGGCTCGCCTCCCGGCTGGCCGCCGCCTGGTCGGTGCTCGCCGACGCCGACCCCGCCGTCACGGTGCAGGACGCCCTCGCCGTCCTCGCCGACCTGGAGCTGCGCCCGGTCCCCGCCCCGGCGCCCGCGAGCCCGCCGGCCTCCCTGGCGGCCTGGCGGCCCGCGGGCTGGCGGGTCCCCCCGCGCGCCGAGCGCGACGCGGAGGCGGCCCGGGTGCACGAGGCCGTCGTCGGCGGGCGGGTGCTGCGGGTGGTCAACCACCACGACACCCCGCTGGCGCGCCGCGAGGAGCTGCGCGCCGAGCTGCACTGGTACGCCGAGCGCTTCGCGCCCGTGACCGCCGCCGACGTGCACGCCCACCTGGACACCGGCCGCTGGCCCTCGCAGCGGCCGGGCGTGCTGCTCGCCTTCTACGACGGCTTCGCCAGCGCGGTGGAGTGCGCGGCCCCCCTGCTGGAGGAGACCGGGCTCGTGGGCTGGTTCTACCCGCCGACGGCCTTCCTCGACGTCCCGGTGCACCAGCAGCGCGCCTTCGCCCGCGCCCACGAGTACGGGGTCCTGGAGCACCCGCCGGGGCGGCTGGCGATGACCTGGGACGACCTCGCGGCCCTGGCCGAGCGGCACGAGGTGTGCGCCCACACCGCCACCCACGCGGCCTCGGCCGACGTCCGCTCCCCCGCCCGGGTCGCCGACGAGGTGCTCGAACCCCTGGCGCGGCTCACCGAGGTCACCGGGCGCCCGCCCGCCGCCTGGGCGTGGCTGGGCGGGACGCCCTTCGACGCGCTCGCCCCCGGCGACCGGGCCGTGGCCGCCGCCGGGGTGCGGCTGTGGACCTCCAACACGGCCCTGACCCGCCTGCCGGCGCCGCCGGCCGCCTGAGCGGCAGCGCTCAGGAACCGGCGAGGCGTTGCGGGGCGTGCCGGGCGGGTTCGCGGTACAGCGGGTAGAGCCCGCCGACGGTGCTGCGGGCCTGCTCGACGTCGAACCAGGCCGGACCGCCGACGCGCTCGGTGGCCGCCGCCGTCAGGTGCACGCGCCGGCGGCCGGGCCGGTCGGGCTCGCCGAGGCCGACCAGCGGTGAGCCGCGCTCCAGCAGCCGGCGCAGGACCCGCTCGCCGATGCGGTCGTAGGACAGCGTCTCCACCTCCAGACCGGGCACCACGGTCTTCGCCACGTGCACCGGCCCGTGCGCTGTCGCGACCTCGGTGGCGACGACGAGCACGTCGAAGGCGGCCAGGCGCCGCAGCCAGCGCTCCAGCTCGCCGGCCGGGTCCAGCGCCGGGGCCCGCGGCAGGTCCGCGAGCGCCACGCCCCCGGTGACCCGGCGGATCGGGGCGACGAGCTCGGACAGCTCGGCCGCCGAGCGCTGCGCCCAGTCCGCCATCGCGGCCAGCGCGCGCGGCTCCTGGGCCGGCAGCGGGGCGGCCAGCTCAGCGGCGGCGTACTGCGGGCAGTGCCGGCGCACGTCCTCCAGCGGGCCGAAGGCGAAGGCCCGGCGCGCCCGGGAGGAGGCCAGTTCCAGCAGCGCCTTGCGGGCCGCCTCCGCGGCGTCGGCGGCCGCCGCCTCCCCGATCGCGGTCACGGCCATCGGCGCGGTGGCCGGGTCGTCGTCGGCCGCGACGGCGTGCACGACGACCGCCAGCTCGGTGGAGGCCAGCTTGACCTGCACCTCCAGGCCCGCCGCGCGCAGCTGCCGCAGCACCGGCGCGGTGGCGGGGTCGTCCTCCAGCCCCGTGACGAGGACACCGGTGTCCAGGGCCCGGAAGGAGACGGTGTTGCCGTCGCGCTGCAGCAGCTCGCCGATGCCGTGGGCGACGGCCCGCTCCAGGCGGTCCCCGGCGCCCATGCCGTTGGTGACGGGCGTGGTGAGGAAGCCGCCGGGCGGCGGGCCCCCGGCGATCCCGGCGGCGTGCGGGGCGGCGAGCTCGGCCGGCACGAGGACCTCCTCCCCCGTGCGCCAGCGCCGGGCCGGCAACCAGCGCAGCGGCCGGTCGGGGGTGTACGGGCTGCCGGCGGGCAGGACGAGCTCGACGGGGTCCGCGACGCGGTCGGCCCCCCGCGCGGCGACGAGCTCGCGGTGGCTGCCCGTCACGGGTGCGGTGGCGGCCAGCGCCCGGTCGAGCAGCACCTGCTCGGCCAGCTCGCCGAAGGCGCCGGTGCGGGCGGCGGCCCGGTCGGCGCCGTAGCCCACGCCGTGGCCGGAGACCGGCGACCCGGGCTCCGGCCGCCACGTGGTGCCCGTGACGGGCACGCCGGTGCGGTCGAAGGGGGTGAGGTCGAACTCCAGCAGCTCCCCCGGCGGCAGCGCGGCCGCGTAGCGCTCGGCGGGGCCGGCGCCGGCGGGCTGCGGGCTGCTCACTTCAGCCCGCTGCGGGCGATGCCGGCGACGAACTGGCGCTGGGCGATGCCGAAGAGGACCAGCACCGGCAGGACCGAGACCAGGGCCCCGGCCATGAGGGCGGGGTAGTCGGTCGTGTACTGGCTCTGCAGGAACGACAGCCCCACCGGCAGCGTGTACAGCGCCGGGTCGCGCAGCGCGACCAGCGGCCAGGCGAACTCGTTCCAGCGGTACATGAAGGTCATGACGAGCAGCACCGCCACCAGCGGCCGCGACAGCGGCAGCACCACCGACCACAGCGTCCGCAGCTGGCCCGCGCCGTCCAGCTGGGCGGCCTCCAGCAGCTCGTCGGGCAGCGACAGGAAGTACTGGCGCGCCAGGAAGACCCCGAACGCCTCCGCCGAGCGCGGGATGATCACCGCCCAGTAGGAGTTGATCCAGCCCAGGTCGTTGACGAGGTCGAACTGCGGGACGAGCAGCACCTGCACCGGGATCATGAGCGTGGCGATGATGAGGAAGAACACCACCGCGCGGCCCGGGAAGCGGTGCTTGGCGAGCACGTAGCCGGCGGTGACGTCGACGACGACCGTGATCGCCACCGCCACCACGGCGATGGCGGCGGAGTTGGTCGCCCACTGCAGCACGGGGAACTGCGTCAGCGCGCGCGAGAAGCCGCCGCCGTCGAGCGTGGTGGGCAGCAGGCCCACCCGCCCGGCGGCCAGGTCCTCGCGCGGGGACAGGGCGGTGACGAGCATCCAGTACAGCGGGAACAGCCACACCAGGCTGAGCACGGCGAGCAGCACCACCCGGCGGACCGGGGTGGGCCGCCGCGGTCCGCGGCCGCGCCCGGCGGGCCCGCCGGAGCGCCGGCGCACCGGGGCCTGGGCGCTCACAGCTCCTCCTCCGAGCGCCGCTGGGCCCGCCACCACAGCACCGTCGCCGCGAGCACCACGACGAAGACGACGACGCCGATCGCCGAGCCGTAGCCCTGGCGGCGGGCGCTGAAGCCCTGGTTGTAGGCGTAGGTGACCAGCAGCTCCGTGGCGCCGGCCGGCCCGCCGCGGGTCATGACCCACACGATGTCGAAGACCTGGAAGGTCTCGATGACGAGCATGACGGTCAGGAAGAACGTCGTGGGCCGCAGCAGCGGCCACACCACGAACCGCAGCCGCTGGCGCGGGCTCGCCCCGTCCAGCTCGGCCGCCTCCAGCACGTCGGCGTCGATGCCCTGCAGGGCGCTGAGGTAGAGGATCACCGCGAGGCCGGTGCGCGCCCACAGCAGCACGACGAGCACCGACACCGAGGCCGCGGTGCCGTCGGACTGCCACTCCGGTGCGGGCAGCCCCAGCCCGCCCAGGACGCGGTCGACGATGCCGACGTTCTGGTCGAACAGCCAGCGGCCGGTCATCGCCACCACCACGCCGGAGATGACGTAGGGGGCGAGGAAGACGGCGCGGAAGAGCCCGCCGCCGGGGACGCGGTCGCGCAGCAGCAGCGCCACCCCCAGGCCCAGCAGCAGGCTGACGGGCACGGAGACGGCGGCCAGCAGCGCGGTGTTCAGCGCGGCCCGCCAGAACGTCGGGTCGCCCGCCATGGCGGCGTAGTTGCCGAACCCGACGAAGCGGGCCTCGCCGATGCCGCTGGAGTCCGTCAGCGAGATCCGCACCGCCCCCACCAGGGGGTAGAGCACGAAGACGCCGAAGAGCAGCAGCGCCGGGGCGAGCAGCGCGTAGGAGGTGGCCCAGCGGCGCACCGCCGGTGCCCGGCGCCGCAGGGCCGGGGGTGCGCTCGCCGAGGTCGCCGTCGTCGTCGCCGGCGGCGCCGTCACGGGGTGCTGAGCACCGACGCGACGCCGTCGGTGATCCGCCGCAGGGCGGCCCGGTCGTCGTCACCGCCGAGGAAGACCTCGTCGAGGCGGTCGCGCAGCTGGGCGTTGATCGCGCTGAAGCTGGGCACGACGACCTGCTGCACCAGCGGCTCGCGGATGGCCCTGGCCTGCTGGACGTAGAGCTCCATGAGGTCCGGGCGCACCGAGTAGGCCAGGGCGGCCGGGTCGACGTCGCTGCGGGTGGGCAGCACGGTGGCGGCCGCGCAGAAGTCCCCCATCTGCTGCGCCTGGGCGCAGTAGGAGACGAACGCCAGCGCCGCCTCCTTGTTCGGGCTGGCCTCCACGGCCACGAGCGCGTTGCCGCCGAGGTCGGCGGAGGCGTTGACGTCGCGCGGCAGGAACGTCGCCTGGTACTCGAAGCCGCCGCCCTCGATCTCGGAGAGCAGGAAGTCCCCCGCGAAGGCCATCGCGACGGTCTGGTTGAGGAAGAGGTCGCTGGCCGCCTGGCCGCGCGCGGAGGCGTTCTGCGGGGTCAGGCCCTTGCGGAACAGGTCCCGGGTGTAGGTGAGCGCCTTCAGCGCGCCGGGGTCGTCGGTGGTGACGGCGTCGAGGTCCTCGGTGAGCAGCCGGCCGCCGGCCTGGTCGACGAAGTTCAGCCAGCGGTAGGCACCCGCGTTCTGCCAGTTGGCGGCGAAGGCGTAGGTGTCGGCGCGCGAGGGCTGCACCCGGGTCAGGGCGTCGCTGAACTGCTCCCACGTCCAGGCCGTCTCCAGCGTGGTCGGCAGCGCCCCGAGGCCCGCGGAGGCGACCGCGGCGGTGTTGAGCAGCACCATGGAGGTGTCGGTGTGGTGCGGGACGCCGAAGGTGCCCTCGTCGTCGGTGACGGCGCTCCAGAAGGCCGGCAGGAAGGACGGCTCCAGCTCGGCGGCGTCGGGCAGGTCCGCCAGGACCCCCTGCGCGCGGTAGGCGGCCACGTCGGTGTAGCTGACCCGGAACAGGTCGGGCGGGCTGTCGGTGCGCAGGCCGGTGTCGACGGCCGTGAGGACCTCCGAGTACGGCACGGCCTGCAGCTTCACGGTGGTGCCGGTCTCGGCCCGGAAGCCGTCGGCCAGCGCCTGGAAGGCCGCCGCCTCGGCGTCCGAGGCCCACGTGATCATGGTGATCTCGTCGGAGGAGGCACCGGAGCCGGAGCCCGAGCCGGAGCTGGGGGTGGAGAAGCCGCTGCAGGCGGTGAGCCCCGCAGCGGTGGTGGCGCCGAGACCGGCGCCGAGGACGGCGCGGCGGGAGGTGCCGGGCGGGCGGGCGGGACGGGTGCGCGATCGGAACTGCATGTTCAACTCCGAGGTCCACGCAGGTGCCCGGGGCACCTGCTGGGGTGACGCGACGGGTGGTCGGCAACGGCGTCGCCACGGTAGCGAGCAGCTGCCCCGTCGGCCCGTCGGAGCGGCACCGGTGGAGCGCGCAGGGCGCGGGGAGCCGGCGCGGGAGGCCGGCGCGGGTCAGGCGACGTTGACGTTCTGGCCCGGGGGCGCGGACTCCAGCCAGGAGGCGAAGCCGGTGTAGGCGTCGGAGGTCATCGCGAGCTCGATCCCGGTGCCCTCGTAGCGGCACTCCACGACGATCGCGCCCGGTTGCACGGCCATCAGCTCCTGCCCCTCGGCGTCGCGGAACAGCGTCACGGCCAGCGCCCGCCGTGCGTAGGAGCACGACGGGCGCGGGGACAGCGAGAAGGTGCGGTACCAGTCGAGGCGGTCGACCTCGTAGCGCGCCACCCCGAGGGCCCACCGGCGGCGGGTCCCCCGGGTCTGGCGCACCGAGCAGTCGAAGGTGCCGAGCCGCGCGGTCAGGCGGCGGCGGCGCAGGACGACGGCGACGAGGAAGGCGAGCAGGAGGGCGGCGAGGACCCCGGCGACCTCCAGCGAGACCAGCAGCTCGTGCACCTGACGCCCGACCCCGTTCCGCCGCCGACCTCAGCCCGCCGCGCTCAGCGGGTCCCGGCGGTGGTGCCGGAACCCACCTCGACGGTCTCGGCGACGATCGTCACCTTGTCGTGGTCGACGGAGAAGAAGCCCCCGCCGACGTGCGCGGTGATGCCGTCGCCACCGACCCCGTCGATGACGACCTCGCCGGGTACGAGCACGGCCAGGATCGGCTCGTGCCCCGACAGGATGCCGATGTCACCCTCGACCGTCCGGGCGCGCACGCGCGACGCGTCCCCCGACCAGACCGAGCGGTCCGCGGCGACGAGTTCGACCTGCAGCGCCACGGGTCAGCTCTCCTTCTGGATCTGGGCCCACTTGCGCTCGACGTCCTCGAGGCCGCCGACGTTGAAGAACGCCTGCTCGGCCACGTGGTCCATCTCACCGTCGGCGATGCGCTTGAAGCTCTCCACCGTCTCCTTGAGCGGGACGGTCGAGCCGGCGACGCCGGTGAACTTCTCGGCCATGTAGGTGTTCTGCGAGAGGAACTGCTGGATGCGCCGCGCGCGGCTCACCGTCAGCTTGTCCTCCTCCGACAGCTCGTCGACGCCGAGGATGGCGATGATGTCCTGCAGCTCCTTGTTGCGCTGGAGGATCTGCTTGACCCGGACCGCCGTCTCGTAGTGGTCCTTGGCGATGTAGAGCGGGTCCAGGATGCGCGAGGTGGAGGCCAGCGGGTCCACGGCCGGGTACAGACCGCGCGAGGCGATCTCGCGGGAGAGCTCCGTCGTGGCGTCCAGGTGCGCGAACGTCGTCGCCGGCGCCGGGTCGGTGTAGTCGTCGGCCGGCACGTAGATCGCCTGCAGCGAGGTGATCGAGTGACCGCGGGTGGAGGTGATCCGCTCCTGGAGCACGCCCATCTCGTCGGCCAGCGTGGGCTGGTAGCCGACGGCCGAGGGCATGCGGCCCAGCAGGGTCGACACCTCCGAGCCGGCCTGGGTGAAGCGGAAGATGTTGTCGATGAAGAGCAGCACGTCCTGCTTCTGCACGTCGCGGAAGTACTCCGCCATCGTCAGCGCGGACAGCGCCACGCGCAGGCGGGTGCCCGGCGGCTCGTCCATCTGGCCGAAGACCAGCGCGGTCTTGTCGAAGACGCCCGCCTCGGCCATCTCGCCGATGAGGTCGTTGCCCTCACGGGTGCGCTCGCCGACACCGGCGAACACCGACACACCGCCGTGGTTCTGGGCGACGCGCTGGATCATCTCCTGGATGAGGACGGTCTTGCCGACGCCCGCACCGCCGAACAGACCGATCTTGCCGCCCTGCACGTAGGGGGTCAGCAGGTCGATGACCTTGATGCCGGTCTCGAACATCTGGGTCTTGGACTCGAGCTGGTCGAAGCTCGGCGCCTTGCGGTGGATCGGCCAGCGCTCGGTGACCTCGAGGCGCTCGCCCTCCTCCAGGTTGAGGCAGTCGCCGATGGCGTTGAAGACGTGGCCGAGGGTGACGTTGCCGACGGGCACGGAGATCGGGGCACCGGTGTCGACGACGGGGGCGCCGCGCACCATGCCGTCGGTCGGCTTCAGCGAGATGGCGCGGACCATGTTGTCGCCCAGGTGCGAGGCCACCTCGAGGGTCACCGTCTGCGTCTGGCCGCCCATGGTCACCTGGGTGGTGAGGGCGTTGTTCTGGTCGGGCATCGTGTCGGCCGAGAACTCGACGTCGACGACGGGCCCGATGACTCGGGCGATGCGGCCGGTCGCACCGCGCTCGGTGCTGGACGGCGTCTCGGTGACGGTGGCGGTCATGTCGCTCCTCGGGCTTCCTTCGGCGAGTGAGTTCTGCGGTGTCTGCGGGGCCGGCGCGCCGGTCAGGCGCGCGAGCCGCTGGAGGCCAGGGCGTCGGCGCCGCCGACGATCTCGCTGATCTCCTGGGTGATGTCGGCCTGGCGGGCGTTGTTGGCCAGCCGGGTGAGCTTCTTGATCAGCTCGTCCGCGTTGTCGGTCGCGTTCTTCATCGCGCGCTGACGGGCGGCGAGCTCGGAGGCCGCGGCCTGCAGCAGGCAGTTGTAGATGCGGCTGGTGACGTACTGCGGGAGCAGCGCGTCGAGCACCGCCTCCGGGCTCGGCTCGAAGTCGTACAGCGGCTGCAGCTCGCCGTCGGCCGGCTCCTCGACGCCCTCGACGACCTCCATGGGCAGCAGCCGGACGACCCGGGGCTCCTGCGTCACCATGTTGACGAAGTGGGTGTAGACGATGTGGATCTCGTCGACCCCGCCCTCGGCCACCTCCTCGGCGAAGTCCGCCAGGAGGCGGTCACCGATCTCCTTGGCGTTCTCGTACGCCGGGGAGTCGGTGAAGCCGGCCCACTCGGCCGCCGTGGTGCGGCGGCGGAAGCGGTAGAAGGCGGCGGCCTTGCGCCCGACGAGGTAGGGCGCGACCTCCTTGCCCTCCTCGCGCAGCATCGTGGTGAGGCGCTCCCCCTCGCGCAGGACGTTGGAGGAGTACGCGCCCGCCAGGCCGCGGTCGGAGGAGCACACGAGGACGGCCGCCCGCTTGACCTCCGGCTTCTCGGTGATCAGCGGGTGGTCGAGCGAGGAGTTCGCCGCGGCCGCCGACACGGCGCGGGTCAGGGCCCGCGCGTAGGGGGTCGACGCGCGCACGTTCGCCTGCGCCTTGATGATGCGCGAGGCAGCGATCAGCTCCATCGCGCGGGTGATCTTCTTGGTCGCCTGGACCGAGCGGATCTGCCGCCGGTAGGCCCTCAGCTGGCCTGCCATGTCCTGCTCCTCTTCCCTGCTCCGCTCGGTCCCTGCCTGGTGCTCTGCGTCAGCCGCGAGCGGCGGTGGCGCCGCCCTTGCGGGTGGTGATGCGCTCCTGCGAGATGTCGTCCGCGTCGGCCGAGCCCTCGCCGCCGTCGGCGGGGGCCGCCGAGGCGCCGGCGCCCGAGGAGAACTGCTGCTTGAAGGTGTCGACGGCCTTCTTCAGCTCCTCCTTGGCGCCGTCCGAGAACTGCTTGCTCTCGCGGATGCCGGCCATGAGGTCGGGGTGCTCGCGCTTGACGTGGTCGAGGAACTCGCGCTCGAAGCGGGAGACGTCCGAGACCTCGATCGAGTCGAGCTGGCCGGTGGTGCCGGCCCAGATCGAGACGACCTGCTCCTCCAGCGAGTACGGGGTGTACTGCGGCTGCTTGAGCAGCTCCACCAGGCGCGCACCGCGGGCCAGCTGGTTGCGGGAGGCCTGGTCGAGGTCGGAGGCGAACATCGCGAAGGCCTCCATCGCGCGGAACTGCGCGAGGTCGAGCTTCAGCGTCCCCGAGATGCCCTTGATCGCCTTGGTCTGCGCGGCGCCGCCGACGCGCGAGACCGAGATGCCGACGTCGATGGCCGGGCGCTGGTTCGCGTTGAACAGGTCCGACTGGAGGAAGATCTGCCCGTCGGTGATCGAGATGACGTTGGTCGGGATGTACGCCGAGACGTCGTTGCCCTTGGTCTCGATGAACGGCAGACCGGTCATCGAGCCGCCGCCGAGCTCGTCGGACAGCTTCGCGCAGCGCTCCAGCAGGCGGGAGTGCAGGTAGAAGACGTCACCGGGGTAGGCCTCGCGGCCCGGCGGGCGGCGCAGCAGCAGCGACACCGCGCGGTAGGCCTCGGCCTGCTTGGACAGATCGTCGAAGACGATGAGGACGTGCTTGCCGCCGTACATCCAGTGCTGGCCGATGGAGGAGCCGGTGTACGGGGCGAGGTACTTGAAGCCCGCGGGGTCGGAGGCGGGAGCGGCGACGATGGTCGTGTACTCCATCGCGCCGGCCTCCTCCAGCGCGCGCCGCACGCCGGCGATCGTGGAGCCCTTCTGGCCGATGGCGACGTAGATGCAGCGCACCTGCTGCTTGGGGTCGCCCGTCTTCCAGTTCTCGCGCTGGTTGAGGATCGTGTCGATCGCGATCGCGGTCTTGCCGGTCTGGCGGTCGCCGATGATCAGCTGACGCTGGCCGCGGCCGACCGGGATCATGGCGTCGATGGCCTTGATGCCGGTCTGCAGCGGCTCGCGGACCTCCTGGCGCTGCACGACCGAGGGGGCCTGCAGCTCCAGGGCGCGGCGGGCCTCGGCCTCGATGGGGCCCAGGCCGTCGATCGGGTTGCCCAGCGGGTCCACGACGCGGCCCAGGAAGCCGTCGCCGACGGGCACGGAGAGGACCTCGCCCGTGCGGTGCACGGCCTGGCCCTCCTCGATGCCGGCGAAGTCGCCGAGGACGACGACGCCGATCTCGCGGACGTCGAGGTTCTGCGCGAGGCCGAGCGTGCCGTCCTCGAAGCGCAGCAGCTCGTTCGCCATCACCGAGGGCAGGCCCTCGACGCGGGCGATGCCGTCGCCGGCTTCGCTCACGCGGCCGACTTCCTCGCGCGCGGCGGTGCCGGGGTCGTACGACGCCACGAAGGCGTCGAGAGCGTCCCGGATCTCGTCCGGGCGGATGGTCAGCTCGGCCATGGAAGCCCTGCTCTCCTTCTCGGGTCCTGCAGTCTCGAAGTCCATTGTCCCCCCGCGGGCGGGAGGTGTGCGACGTGCGCGCCGGGGAGGGGGATCAGCCGGCGAGGCGCCGGCGCGCCTCGTCCAGCCGGGTCGCGATCGACCCGTCGATGACGTCGTCGCCGATGCTGACGCGCAGGCCGCCGACCAGCTCGGGCTGGACGTCGACGGTGACGGTCACGGCGCGCCCGTACTGGCGGGTCAGCGCCGCCGCCAGCCGCTCGCGCTGCGCGTCGGAGAGCGGGGTCGCCGACACGACGTGCGCCACGGACTGCTCGCGGCGCTGGGCGACGACGTCCACCCACTGCTCCAGCAGCCGCTCGGCGCGCACGCCCCGCGGGGCGGTCGCGGCCCGGCGGGCCAGCTGGATGGTCTCGGGCGCGGCGCGGTCGATGAGCAGCCGCGACACCAGCGAGGCCCGGTTGGCCTCGGGCGCCGCCCGGTCGGCCAGCGCGTCGCGCAGGCCGGGGTTGGCCGCGATCGTCCGCGAGAAGCGGAAGAGCTCGTCCTCCAACGCGTCCAGGTGGCCGGAGCGCTGGGCCTGGGTGACGACCGCCACCACCGCCAGGCGCTCGCAGGCGTCGGCGAGGTCGCGGCCGCCGGCCCAGCGCCCGCCCGCGAGGGCGGCCACCGTCTCGACGGCCGCCGGGCCGACGCGCCCGGACAGCGCCCGGCGCACGAACTCGGCCTTGGCCGACGCCGCGCGGGCGGGGTCGGTGAGCGCCCGGCGCAGCGCCACCGAGGAGTCCAGCAGGGACGTCACGGCGAAGAGGTCCTCGCCGGTGCGGCCCGCGTCGGCCCCGGCGGCGGCCAGCTGGGCGTCGAGCACCTGCTGGGCCGCCGCGAGGCTCGTCTTCGCGACGCCGGAGTCGAGCTCGCTCATCGGGTGGTCGCTCCCGCGTCCTCGCTGCGCTCGAGGTCGGCGAGGAAGCGGTCGACGACCCCGCTCTGGCGCGCCTGGTCGTGCAGGGACTCCCCGACGATGCGCGAGGCGAGGTCGGTCGCGAGGCGACCCACCTCGGCGCGCAGCTGCGCCGTCGCCTGGACGCGCTCGGCCTCGATCGTGGCGCGGGCGGAGGTGGTGATCCGCTCGGCCTCGGCCTGGGCCTGCTCGCGCATCTCGGCGAGGATGGTGGCGCCCTGCTGGCGCGCCTCCTCGCGGATGCGGTTCGCCTCGCCACGCGCGTCGGCGAGCTGCGCCTTGTACTCCTCGAGCGCGGCCTGCGCCTCGACCTGCGCCTTCTCGGCCTTCTCCATGCCGCCCTGGATGGCCTCGGTCCGCTGGGCGTAGGTCCGCTCGAGGGCGGGGACGACCAGCTTGGCGACGAGGGCGTACAGGAGCGCCAGGAAGACGAGCCCGACGATCAGCTCGACGGGGTGCGGGAGGATCGGGTACGCGTCCTCCCAGAAACCGCCGCCCTCGGTGGACGTCGTTTCCATGAACAGGGCCGGCACGGCAACTCCTCGCTCGTGGTCAGGGGTGGGTGTTCAGGGCGGGGAGCGTCAGGCGATGAACGCCAGGACGAAGCCCAGCAGGGCCAGCGCCTCGGCGAGGGCGAAGCCCAGGATGGCGATCGGCTGCAGCATGCCGCGCGCCTCGGGCTGGCGGGCCACGCCGTTGATGTAGGCCGCGAAGATCAGGCCGACCGCGATCGCGGGGCCGATCGCCGCGAGACCGTAACCGACTGCGTTGAGGCTGCCTTCCATTGTCCTTCTTCCTTCGTGTCGGGTCCGCCGCGCCGGTGCGCCGCGGGTCGGGGAATCGTGGGGGTCGGGAGACCGTGCGGTCAGTGCTCGTTCGAGACCGCGTCGGCGAGGTAGGTCGCCGTGAGCAGGGTGAAGACGTAGGCCTGCAGCACCTGGATCAGCAGCTCGAAGAACATCATGACGATGCTGAAGACGAACGCGACCACGCCGGTGACGGGCAGGAAGCCGTCGGTGTGCAGCAGCAGGTACTCGCCGCCGAGCACGAGGACCAGGATGAGCATGTGCCCGGCGAACATGTTCGCGAACAGGCGCAGCGCGAGCGTGAAGGGCCGCGTCACGAAGTAGGTCGCCAGCTCCAGCACGTAGACCAGGGGCGAGATCCACCCCGGGACGCCGGCCGGCATGAGGCTCTTGAGGTACCCCAGGCCGCCCTTCCGCTTGACGGCGACCGCGTGGTAGGTGATGTACACCACGAGCGTGAGCGCGATGGGGAAGCCGATGCGGCTCATCGTGGGGAACTGCACCGGCGGGATGACGCCGACGACGTTGTTCACCAGGATGAGGACGAACATGGTGAACAGCAGCGGGACGAACTTGAGGAACTCCCGGCTGCCGATGACGTCGCGGCCCACGCCGTTGCGCACGAAGTCGTACAGGCTCTCCAGCAGGAACTGGCCCTTGCTGGGGACGACCTTCAGCTTGCGGGTCGCGGCGACGAGGACGAGGCCGAGGCCCACCGCCAGGAGCGCGAAGACGATGGACGACCGGGTGATCGCCCAGTTGCCGTCCCCGATCAGCGGCTGCCAGAAGTCGGCGGCCCCGGGGGCGTGCCAGCCCTCCTCAGCCGTCTGGGCGGCCAGCGCGTGCACGGTCACGACCTCTCCTCGGAGCAGATGGGGGTGGGGTGGGGCGGGAGGGGTTCTGGGAACCCGCTGGGAACGTGCGTCGGCATCAGCGCGAACCGTACCGGAACCACACGTAGTAGACGGTCGAGCCGAGGCCGAGCACCGTCAGGACGGGCGTCATGAAGGAGGTGCCCCACCAGGCGTCGAGGGCCAGGCCGCCGCCGACGCCGAACAGCAGGCCGGTCAGCAGGTAGCCCATGGAGTTCCAGGCCACGTCGGAGTCGGAGCGGGGGGCCCGCGCAGCCGGCCGCACCTGCGCGTCCCCGGCGCGCTGAGGGTCGGCGCCGTCGTGCTGACCGGCGCCGTCCTGCTCGCCCGGGCCCCGGTCCGCCGTCGCACCCGTCACGCCTCCAGTGTGCCGCCTGGTGTGGAGCGTCACGGCTCACCGCCCCCGCTCGGGCGGGTCGAGGGCGAAGACGGGCGCCCGCAGCCGGGTGAAGGCGCGCAGCTCGGCCACGAGCCAGGCGACGGTGCAGGCGGCGGCGCTCGCGGCGACCGCCGTCCCGGACAGCGCCTCGACGCGGGAGAGCAGCAGGACCGCGAGCCCCAGGAAGGTGATCTTCAGCAGGTACACGGCCAGCGCGACCGCGAGGCTGAGACCCGGCTGGAGGTCGCGCAGCACCCGCAGCAACCAGAAGGTCGAGGCGAGGAAGGCGATCGCCAGCAGGGCGCCGACCGCGGCCCCCAGGACGGCGGACGGGCCCGCCGCGGCGGCCACCCCCGTGCAGAGCACGCCGACGACGAGCGCGGGCGGCAGCGCACGGCGCGGCATGACGCTGTAGACGTCGTCGGCTGTGCTGCTCACGCTGGCTGCTCTTTCGTCGTCGGCGGGTCGTCCGAGGGGTTCGGCTCGTCGGCGTTGCGGTCCCCGGCCGTGTCGGCCGCGGGAAGACTTCGTGAAAGCTATCACGAGCGACCTCGTCTCCTACACCGCGTCGTCGTCCGCCGGCCGGTCACGACGGCGAGGCGGGCGCCGCGTCGCGGTGCGCGTCCACGACCTCACCCGGTGCTGGTCCGGCTGGGCCGTCCGGGCGACCGTCGCGCCGCCGCCACCACAGCGGCAGGAAGGTCAGCGCGAGCACCACGCACCCGGCCGCGACGGCCACCGCGAGGGCCTGGGCCAGCGGCAGGAAGGCCGAGGAGGCCACCCCGAAGCTCAGGAAGGCCGCCCAGGAGTACATGACGAGCACGGCCACCGGGTGCGAGTGGCCCAGCTGCAGCAGGCGGTGGTGCAGGTGCTTCTTGTCCGGGTGCCAGAACGCCTTGCCCTGCCGGGTGCGGCGCACGACGGCCAGCAGCATGTCGCCCAGCGGCACCAGGAGCACGGCGATCGGCAGCAGCAGCGGGAAGAAGGCCGGCGCGATCTTCTCGTCGGCCACCGTCTCGGGGTCGACGGTGCTCGTCGCGGCGATGGTCGCCGAGGCCAGCAGCAGGCCGAGCATCATCGAGCCGGAGTCGCCCATGAAGATGCGCGCCGGGTGGAAGTTGTGCGGCAGGAAGCCCAGGCAGCAGCCGACCGTGATGCCGGCGATGAGCGTGGCCAGCGAGGAGAAGTCGTCCGGGGCGCTCCCCCGCTGCAGGGCGTAGGAGTAGCCGAAGAAGGCGACAGCGCCGATGCCCACGATGCCCGCGGCCAGGCCGTCGAGGCCGTCGACGAAGTTCACGGCGTTCACCGACACGAGCACCACGAGGATCGTGATGACCATCATGGTGCGGCTGGAGAGCAGGGTGACGCCCCCGATGGGCAGCTGCAGCAGGCTGATGCCCTGCCAGCCCATGATCCCCGCGGCGAGCACCTGGCCGGCGAGCTTGGTGACGGCGTCGAGCTGGACGATGTCGTCGGCCACCCCGACGGCGCAGACCACCGCGGCGCCGACGAGCACCCACTGCGGACCCGGGTCGGCCTCGAAGACCCGGGACAGGAAGGGGATCCTGCTCGCCACCACGAGGGCGGCCACGACGCCGCAGAGCATCGCCACCCCGCCCATGCGCGGCACCGGCACGGTGTGCACGTCCCGGTCGCGCAGCGGGGTGATCGCCCCCACGCGCTGGGCCAGCCGCCGCACCAGGGGCGTCGTCAGGTACGTCACGGCCGCGGCCACGACGACGACGAGCAGGTAGGCCCTCATCCGCTCGCGGCTCCCGGGTGCCCCGACCCGCCGGTCGCCGGCTCGCCGGGCGCGGCGTCGGCCTCGGCGGCGGAGCCGGGCTCCGCCCCGGGTCCCGCCGGCGGGGCCTCCTCGGCGGGCTCGGCCTCGACCCAGCCCTTGGGCACGGCCGCCCGCAGCTCGGCCTCGCCGATGGCCCCCACCCGCAGGACGCGCAGCGGGCCGTTGGAGGCGTCGACGATGGTGGAGGGCGCCCCCTTCGGGCTCGCTCCGCCGTCGAGGTAGACGCGCACCGACTCCCCCAGCTGCTCGACGGCCTCGGTGACGAGCGTCGCGGCGGGCCGGCCGGAGAGGTTGGCGCTGGAGACGGCCAGCGGGCCGGTGCGCTGGAGCAGCTCCAGGGCGACCGGGTGCAGCGGCATGCGCAGCGCGACGGTGCCGTTCGTCTCGCCCAGGTCCCAGGTCAGCGACGGCTGCGCGCGGCAGACGATCGTCAGCGCACCGGGCCAGAAGGCGTCGACGAGCTCGCGCACGGCGAAGGGGATGGAGGAGGCCAGGCCGTCGATGGTGCGCACCTCCGGCACGAGCACGGGCGGCGGCATGTCGCGCCCGCGCCCCTTGGCCTCCAGCAGCCGGCGCACGGCGGGCGGGGAGAAGGCGTCGGCGCCGATGCCGTAGACGGTGTCGGTGGGCAGCACGACCACCTCGCCGCGCTTGACGGCGTTGTGCGCGGCGGACAGGCCGCGCTCGCGGGTGACGGGGTCGGCGCAGTCGAACGGTGGCCTCACAGCAGGGAGTGTCCCACCGTCGGCGCGCGGGGCGGGGTCACCGCCCCCCTCGGCGGGTTCCCGCCCTCAGATGTGACGGGCGGTGGTCGAGCGTGGACGGTCCGTCAGGTCGCGGTGGCTGCGCACGTCCACCCAGGACGGGCCGGCGAACATCCGCCGGGCCGCGTCCTCCTGCACCTCGGCGTGCTCGACGACGGCCAGGCCGCCCGGGCGCAGCAGCCGGGCGGCCGTCGCGACGACCCGGCGCGGCACGAGCAGGCCGTCGTCGCCACCGCCGTAGAGCGCGACCTCCGGGTCGTGCAGCGCGACCTCGGGGTCGACGGGCACCGCTCCCGGCGGCACGTACGGCGGGTTGCTGACGACGACGTCGACGAGGCCGTCCAGGTCCTCGAAGGCGGTGGCGGCGTCGCCCAGGCGCAGGTCCAGGCCAGGGGCGAGCTCCTCGACGTTGCGCCGAGCCCACGCGTGCGCCATGGGGTCGAGCTCGACGGCGTGCACGCGCGCGGCCGGCACCTCGGTGGCGACGGCGAGCGCGAGGGCGCCGGAGCCGGTGCACAGGTCGACCACGACGGGCCGCCGCCCCGCCGCGGCGAGGCGGGCGGCCTCGTCGACGGCCAGCTGGGCCACCGTCTCGGTCTCCGGGCGCGGGACGAAGACGCCCGGGCCGACGCGCAGCTCCAGGGCGCGGAAGCCGGCGCGGCCGGTGAGGTGCTGCAGCGGCACGCGGTCCGCGCGCTGCTCGACGAGGTCCTCGAAGCCGGCCGCCTCGACCGGGCCGCCGAGGGCCACCAGGACCCCCACCCGCGAGCGCTCGACGCCGAGCGCGTGCGCCAGCAGCAGCTCGGCGTCGGTGCGCGCGGAGGCCACCCCGGCCTCGGCCAGCCGCCGGGCGGCGGTCTCCAGCAGGCTGCGCGCGTCCGCTCTCACGCCCCGACCCTAGGCGAGCCCGCAGGGCGGGCCCGCCCGGGTGCCGGCTCGCTCAGCCGGCCGCCCCGAGCAGCCGGAAGGCGATGGTCTCGGTGTGCGAGGAGCCGTCCGCGGTGCCGCTGGGCGCGGTGACCGCCACCCAGCGGCCGGTGGCCGGCTCGACCCACACCGAGCTCTGCACGCCGAACGTCGCGCCGTTGTTCCCGACGAAGGTGCGCCCGTCGACGACGGCGGTGAACCAGCCCCAGCCGGTGCGCAGGCCGTCGGCGTCGGCCACGGGCACGAGCGCCTGCGCACCCGGCAGCTCCCCGGTGGCCGCGGCCGCGGCGAGCAGACCGAGGTCGGAGGCGGTGGACCACACGCCCGTCCCGGCCGGCACGCTGCCCTCGGACAGCCACGGGGCGACCTCGCGGCCGTCGGCGGCGAGCTCGCGGGCGCGACCGGCGGGCAGCGGGTCGGGGCTCGCGGCGGTGGCCCGCATCCCCAGCGGCACCAGGACGCGCTCGCGCAGCAGCTGCGGGTACGGCGTCCCGGCCCGCACGGCCAGCGCCTGGCCGAGCAGCGCGAAGCCGAGGTTGGAGTAGGAGAACCCACCGCGCGGGGTGCGCAGCGGTGTGGTGCCGGCGTCGCACAGCAGCGAGTCCGGGGTGTCCCAGGCGTACGGGTTGCCGTGGGTGAAGGCGGTGACGTAGCCGCGCAGCTGGGCCCGGGTGCTCAGCCGCGGCAGGCCGGAGGTGTGGGTGGCCAGCTCGCCGAGCGTGGTGGCGGCCAGCTCGGCGGGCAGGCGCCGGTCCGCGTGCACCTCCCCCAGGGTGGTCGCGGGGGTCACCTCCCCGCGCGCGACGGCGTCGGCGAGCAGCAGCCCGGTGAGCGACTTGGTGACCGAGCCGATCTCCTGCGGGGTGGTGGCCGTCAGCGCGCGCTCGGCGCCCGGCCGGCTGTCGGCGCGGCCGATCGCGGCCTCGGCGGAACCGGTGGCGTCGCCCGCGCTGGCGGCGAACCCCTGGCCCGGCAGGTCGGCGGCGGCCTGCCGCAGCAGGGCGGCGAGCGCGGGGTCGCCGGTCCGGTCGGTGGAGGGGGTCGGCGGTGCGGCGGGGGTGAAGGCGCCGAGCGTCGCGACGAGCGCGGCGGCCAGCGCCAGCGCGGCGGCCGAGCGCACGCCGCGGCGGGCCGGGAGACCGCGAGGGGCGGAGGTCGGGCGCGACGGAGCGGAGGCGGGAGCGGGAGCGGGAGCGGGAGCGGGGAGCACGGCGATCACCTCGGTCGGGCGGTGGCGAGCAGGGTGACGAGCGGGACGACGCGTGCGGCCGGGACGTCGTAGACGCCCCGGCCGGAGGTGGCCAGCCAGCCCTCGGCGACGAGCTGGCGCAGGTGGTGGTAGAGCTGCCCCGAGGTGCCCAGGCCCTCCGAGAGCTCGGGGACGGTGCGCCGGCCGTGCAGCACCTCGTGCAGCAGGTGCAGCCGGACGGGGTGGGCCAGCGCGGACAGCGCCGCGACGGCCTGCGTCGGGTCGGCCTCGAGCACCGCGGGGACCTCGACGGTCTCCTGCCACTCGTAGTGCGCGCCCGTCGGCAGCGTCAGGCTGCCCGTGAAGAGGACCTGGGAGCGGTCCTGGGCGCGGCGCTTCAGCTCGCGCAGGGCCCAGAACTCGTCGGCCTCGAGCGGGTGCGCGCCGTCGGCCACCGCGGCCTCGAGCGCGGCCAGGCGCTTCTCCAGGAGGTCGAGCCGTTCCTCGTCCACGGCTCCAGACTACGCATCCACGTAGTTCGTGCAAGAGATGCGTAGGAACAGCACCCGGCGAACGACCGCGGTGTCAGCCGGTGGCGGTCTCCAGCTGGGCGGCCTCGTCGGCGTCCACGGCCGACTGGATGACCGGGTCCAGGTCGCCGTCGAGGACGGCGTCGAGGTTGTAGGCCTTGAAGCCCGTGCGGTGGTCGGCGATGCGGTTCTCGCCGTAGTTGTAGGTGCGGATGCGCTCCGAGCGGTCGACCGTGCGCACCTGCGAGCGGCGCGCGGCCGACGCCTGCGCGTCCGCGGCCTCCTGCGCGGCCGCGTGCAGCCGCGCACGCAGGATCCGCAGGGCCTGCTCGCGGTTCTGCAGCTGCGACTTCTCGTTCTGGCAGCTGACGACGATGCCCGTCGGCAGGTGCGTGATGCGCACCGCGGAGTCGGTCGTGTTGACGCTCTGCCCGCCGGGGCCGGAGGAGCGGAAGACGTCGATCCGCAGGTCGCCCGGGTCGATGGCGACCTCGACCTCCTCGGCCTCCGGCAGGACGAGCACGCCCACCGCGGAGGTGTGCACGCGCCCCTGCGACTCGGTGACGGGCACCCGCTGCACGCGGTGGACACCGGCCTCGTACTTCAGCCGCCGCCACACGCCCTCCGCCGCCGCCCCGCGCGCCTTCACCGCGACGGCGACGTCCTTGTAGCCGCCGAGGTCGCTGGGGGTGGACTCCAGCAGCTCGGTGGCCCAGCCGTGCCGCTCGGCGTAGCGCAGGTACATGCGCAGCAGGTCCCCGGCGAAGAGCGCGGACTCCTCCCCGCCCTCCCCCGCCTTGATCTCCAGGATGACGTCGCGGGCGTCGTCGGGGTCGCGCGGCAGCAGCAGCCGGCGCAGCCGCTCGGCGGCCTCGTCGGCGGCCTGCTGCAGCGCGGGCAGCTCCGCGGCGAAGGAGGCGTCCTCGGCGGCCAGCTCCCGCGCCGCGCCGGCGTCCTCGAGCGCGGCGCGCCAGGCCGCGTGGGCCTCGACGACGGCGCCCAGCTCGGCGTAGCGCCGGCCCAGCGTCCGGGCCAGGCCCGCGTCGGCGTGCACGGCCGGGTCGGCGAGGCGGCGCTCCAGCTCGGCGTGCTCGTCGAGCAGCGGCTGGACGGACTCGAACACGGCGGCCTCGTTCTCTGCGGCGGGGGGCGGGTCGGGAGGGCGGGAACGCGACAGCGCCGGTCCCTCCACCCCTCGGGGCGGTGGGACCGGCGCTGTCAGCGGGTTACTTGGCGCTCTTCTTGCCGTAGCGCGCCTGGAAGCGGGCGACGCGGCCGCCGGTGTCCAGGATCTTCTGCTTGCCCGTGTAGAACGGGTGGCAGGCGCTGCACACGTCCGCGCGGAGCTCGCCGCTGGTCGCGGTGCTGTGGGTGGTGAACGTGTTGCCGCAGGTGCAGGTGACCTGGGTCTCCACGTACTCCGGGTGGATGCCGGCCTTCATCGTCTTCTCCTCGGTCGCTCAGTCGGCACCGGGTCGCCTCGTCCCGCGGGACGTCGTGCGCAGCGTGAGCCGGTACCTGCAGTCGGAGCAGTCTCCCACAGGAGCCGCCGGTGGGTAGAACCGAGCGGCTCCTGCGGGGATTCCCGTCAGTCCTTGTTGACCAGCGGGGTGGAGGTCTGCACCTGGTGCAGGAACTCCAGGTTGCTGCGGGTCTTCTTGAGCCGGTCCAGCAGCAGCTCGATGGAGGCCTGCGCGTCGAGCGCGGTGACCACGCGGCGCAGCTTCCACACCGTCTGCAGCTCCTCGCGGGACATGAGGATCTCCTCGCGCCGGGTGCCGGAGGCCGGCACGTCGACCGCGGGGAAGATGCGCTTGTCGGCCAGCTGGCGCGACAGCCGCACCTCCATGTTCCCGGTGCCCTTGAACTCCTCGAAGATGACCTCGTCGGCCTTGGAGCCGGTCTCGACCAGCGCCGAGGCGAGGATCGTCAGGGAGCCGCCGTTCTCGACGTTGCGGGCCGCGCCGAAGAAGCGCTTCGGCGGGTACAGCGCCGACGCGTCGACACCACCGGACAGGATCCGGCCGCTGGCCGGGGCCGAGATGTTGTAGGCGCGCGACAGGCGGGTCAGCGAGTCCAGCAGCACGACGACGTCGTTGCCGAGCTCCACGAGGCGCTTGGCCCGCTCGATGGCGAGCTCGGCGACCGCGGTGTGGTCGGCCGCGGGACGGTCGAAGGTCGAGGCGATGACCTCGCCCTTGATCGTCCGCTGCATGTCGGTGACCTCTTCGGGCCGCTCGTCGACGAGGACGACCATGAGGTGGCACTCGGGGTTGTTCGTCGTGATCGCGTTGGCGATGGCCTGCATGACCATCGTCTTGCCCGCCTTCGGCGGAGCGACGATCAGACCGCGCTGGCCCTTCCCCAGCGGCGACATCAGGTCGATGATGCGCGTGGTCAGGACGTTGGGCTCGGTCTCCAGGCGCAGCCGCTCCTGCGGGTACAGCGGCGTCAGCTTGGTGAACTCCGGGCGGTTGCGGGCCTGCTCGGGGTTCGCGCCGTTGATCGTGTCCACGCGCACGAGCGCGTTGAACTTGGCGCGCTGGCCCGTCTGCTCCCCCTCGCGGGGCTGGCGCACGGCACCGGTGACGGCGTCGCCGGGGCGCAGGTTGTTCTTCTTGACCTGCCCGAGCGAGACGTACACGTCGTTGGCGCCGGCGAGGTAGCCGGAGGTGCGGATGAAGGCGTAGTTGTCGAGCACGTCGAGGATGCCGGCGACGGGCAGCAGGACGTCGTCCTCACCGACCTGCTCGTCGACCTCGAGCACGCCGGCCTCGCCGCGGGCGCCGCGGCGGCCCTTGCGGTCGCGGTAGCGGTTGCGGCGGCCGCGACGGCCACCGCGCTCGTCGTCGAAGTCGTCGACCGGCCCCGCGGACGGGGCCGCGGCCGCCGCCGGACGCTCCTCGCGGGGACGCTCGGCGCGGTCCGCGCGCTCGCCCCGGTCGGCACGCTCAGCGCGGTCGGGACGCTCACCGCGGTCCGCGCGCTCGCCCCGGTCGGGACGCTCACCGCGGTCCGGGCGCTCAGCGCGCTCGGGACGGCCCTCGACCTCGGCGGCGCCCTCGCGGCGCGGCATGTTGGGCAGCTCGACCTGCTGGTCGGGTTCGCGCACGCGCTCGCGGCGGGCGCGCTCGCGGCGGGACAGGCGGCCGCCGTTCTCCTCGGAGCGCTCGGGGCGCTCCGCGCGCTCGGGACGGCCGCCGACGAAGTCGTCGAGCGTCGGCTCGGTGCGCACGGGCTGCTGCGCCGGCGCGTCGTCGGCGTCCGCGACGCGGGCGGCCGGCACGGAGGCGCGGGGGTCGGCGGCGGGCGCACCGTCCAGGGCGGGCGCCTCGGCGGCCGGCGGAGCGCCGGCCGGGGCACCGGCGCGGCGGCGGCCGCGCGCCGGGGCGGTGGGGGCCTCCTGCGCGGCCGGGGCCTCGGAGACCTCGGGGGCGGCGGCCGGGGCCTGCGCGGCCGGGACCTCGGGGGCCTGGGCGGCGGGCGCGGCGGCGGCCGGGGCGGCCGGCGTCGCGTCGGCGCCGGCCGGCTGGGTGCGCGCGGCGCGGGTGGGGACGGCGGCCTGGTGCTCGCGGATGGCGGCCAGCAGGTCCACCTTGCGCATGCGGCCGGTGCCGGTGATGCCCAGCTCCGCCGCGAGGGCCTGGAGCTGCGGCAGGCGCAGGGCGGAGAGGCTGCCGGTGCGGCGCGCGGGCGCGTCGACGGCCCCGTCGGTCGCCGTGCCGTCGGTGGCAGCGATGTCGGTGGTGTCGGTCACGAAGGTCCTTCCCCCTCGTCGAGAGCGACCTGCCTGCGGCCCTGTGTGGCGGGTCCGTGGCTGTCGCACTGACTGCCCGATCGGGCAGGAATTGGGTCCACGGACGCGCGAAGGCGCAGATCGATCGTGGAGACGCACCCGGAGGCAGGAGAACGTGCGCTGCAGAGGAGCGCCCCGCCGGTGAGTGCTGACGACGATCCTAACACCCGAGACCCCGGCGGAGTTCCCCCTCCCCCGTTCGGGCGCACGGCGCGCCGCCGCGCACCGCCGCAGCCGCTCCGTCCCGCCGCCGCGCCACCACCTGCGGGCGAGCAGGTCTCAGCCGGCGTCCCAGCGGACACCGCGGTCGGCGACCGGCCGGGAGAGCACGCGCCAGCCCCCCGCCGCGGCGGCGATCCGCTCCACGTCCGCCGTCCGCTCGGCGGTCGTCAGCACCAGCGCGCTCGGCCCCGCCCCCGACACGACCGCCGCCAGCCCCTCGGCGCGCAGCGCCGCGAGCAGCGCCGCGGTCCGCGGCATGGCGGGTGCGCGCTGCGCCTGGTGCAGGCGCTCCACGGTGGCGTCCAGCAGCAGCTCCGGCGCGCTCGTCAGGGCGTGCACGAGCAGCCCCGCCCGGCCGGCGGTCAGCGCGGCGTCGCCGTGCGCGACGGTCGCGGGCAGCAGCGCCCGCGCGCGCGAGGTGGCCAGCTCCTCGGACGGCACGCACACCACGGCGCGCACCCGCGGGTGCACCGGCAGCCGCACCGAGCGCACCGCCTCCGGGTGCGTGGGGTCGTCCCCGTGCGTCCAGGCGATGGTGAAGCCGCCGAAGACGGCCGGGGCGGCGTTGTCCGGGTGCCCCTCGCGCCGGGAGGACTCCGCGAGCAGGCGCTCGCGCACGAGGTCCTCCGGCTCGGAGACCACGCCGGCGGCGGCCAGCAGCCCCCGCGCCGCGGCCAGCCCCGCCACGATGGCCGAGGCCGACGAGCCCAGCCCGCGACCGTGCGGGATGGTGTTGCGGCACACCAGTTCCAGCCCCGCCGCGGCGTAGCCCGCCGCGGCCAGCTCCTCGCGCAGGACGCGCACCACCAGGTGGCGCTCGTCCTCGGGCACCCGCCCGGCGCCCTCGCCCTCGACGCGCACCCGCAGCCCCGACGGCACGGTGCGCGCGCGCACCTCGTCGACGAGGTCGAGCGCCAGGCCGAAGGCGTCGAAGCCGGGGCCCAGGTTGGCGCTCGTGGCGGGCACGTGCACCGCCACCGCGGTGCCGGTGGGCAGCGGCGCGAGAGCGCCCTCGCGCGTGGGGGCGGACACCGCTCAGACGTCCATGCCCAGGGCGCGCGCGATGGTCACCGCGTCCGGCTGCACCCGCACCGGCTGCACCGGGCGGCGCGAGGCCTGCCCGTCGGCGTCGCCGGCGCCCCCGGCCAGCTCCAGGGCCCACTGCGGGTCCTTGAGCCCGTGCCCGGTGACGGTGATGACGATCGTCTGGTCCGGCTCGACCTCGCCGGCCTCGCACGCGGCCAGCAGCCCCGCCACGCCAGCCGCCGAGGCGGGCTCGACGAAGACGCCCTCCCGGGAGGACAGCCAGCGGTGGGCGGCGAGGATCTGCTCGTCGCTGACGGCGTCGATGCGCCCGCCGGAGGAGTCGCGCGCGCTGGTCGCCCCGCTCCAGGAGGCCGGGTGGCCGATGCGGATGGCGGTGGCGATGGTCTCCGGCTCGTCGACGGGGTGGCCCTTGACGATGGGCGCGGCGCCGGCGGCCTGGAAGCCCCACATCTTCGGCGTGCGGGTGGCGACACCGTCACGCGCGTACTCGGTGTAGCCCTTCCAGTACGCGGTGATGTTGCCGGCGTTGCCGACGGGCAGCGCGTGGATGTCCGGGGCGTCCCCGAGCACGTCGACGACCTCGAAGGCGCCGGTCTTCTGCCCCTCGATGCGGAAGGGGTTCACCGAGTTGACCAGCTCGACCGGGTACGCCTCGGCGAGCTTGCGGGCCTGGGTGAGGCAGTCGTCGAAGTTGCCGTCGACCTGCAGCAGCGTCGCGCCGTGGGCGACGGCCTGGGAGAGCTTGCCCATGGCGATCTTGCCGTCCGGCACGAGGACGGCGCACTTGATGCCGGCCGCCGTCGCGTACGCCGCGGCGGAGGCGGAGGTGTTGCCGGTGGAGGCGCAGATGACGACCTCGGCGCCGTTCTCCTTGGCCTTGCTCATGGCCATCGTCATCCCGCGGTCCTTGAAGGACGCCGTCGGGTTGCAGCCCTCGACCTTGAGGTAGACGCGCCCGCGCGCCCGCTCGGACAGGTGCCGCGCGTGCACGAGCGGGGTGCCGCCCTCGCCCAGCGTCACCACGGGGGTGTCCGCGGTCACGGGCAGCCGGTCCCGGTACTCCTCGATGAGACCCCGCCACACGTGCGCCATCAGGCGTCCTCCCTCCCACCGGGTGCGGTGTCCACGCCTTCCACGCGCAGCACGCCCGCCACCGAGTCGACGATCTCCAGGTCCTCCAGCTCGTCGACGGTCGCGGCGAGCGCGGCGTCGGGAGCGCTGTGCGTGACGACGACGAGGACCGCCCGGCCCGCGTCGTCCTGGCGCTGCTGCACGGCCTCGATGGAGACCCCGTGCGCGGCGAAGACGCCCGCGACCTGCGCGAGCACGCCCGGGCGGTCGGCCACGTCCAGGCGCACGTGGTAGCGCGTGACGGTGTCCGCCATCGGCTGCACGGCCAGGTCGGCGTACGCGGACTCCCGCGGGCCCAGCCCGCCGAGCAGCTTGTGCCGGGCCACCGCGACGACGTCGCCCAGGACGGCGCTGGCCGTCGGGCGGCCACCGGCGCCGGGGCCGTAGAACATCAGCTGCCCGGCCGCCTCGGCCTCGACGTAGACGGCGTTGAAGGCGCCGCGCACGCCGGCCAGCTGGTGCTCGCGCGGCAGCATCGCCGGGTGCACGCGCACCGAGACGGACTCGTTGCCCTCCGCGTCGCTGCTGCGCTCGCAGATCGCCAGCAGCTTCACGACGCAGCCCTGCACCTGCGCGGCGCGCACGTCCGCGGCGCTCACCTCGGTGATGCCCTCGCGGTGCACGTCGTCCAGGTTCACGCGCGTGTGGAAGGCCAGCGAGGCCAGGATGGCGGCCTTGGCCGCGGCGTCGAAGCCCTCGACGTCGGCGGTCGGGTCGGCCTCGGCGTAGCCGAGCGCCTGCGCCTGCTCGACGGCCTCGGCGAAGCCCATGCCGGAGGTGTCCATCCGGTCGAGCACGTAGTTCGTCGTGCCGTTGACGATGCCGAGCACGCGGCTGACGCGGTCCCCGGCCAGCGACTCGCGCAACGGGCGCAGCAGCGGGATCGCCCCGGCCACCGAGGCCTCGAAGTACAGGTCGACGGCGTTCTTCGCGGCCGCTTCGTAGAGGGCGGGGCCGTCGGCGGCCAGCAGCGCCTTGTTGGCGGTGACGACGGAGGCGCCGTGCTCCATGGCCCGCAGGACCAGCGTGCGGGCCGGCTCGATCCCGCCGATCACCTCGACGACGACGTCGGCGCGGGTGACCAGCTCCTCGGCGTCGGTGGTGAACAGCGACTCGTCGACGGGCAGCCCGCGGTCGCGGCCGGTGCGGCGCACCGCGATGCCGACCAGCTCCAGCGGGGCGCCCGCGCGCGCGGCGAGCTCCTCGGACTGCGACGTCAGCAGCCGCGCCACCTCGGCGCCCACCACTCCGCACCCGAGCAGCGCGACCTTCACCGGCTCCACCGCAGCAGTCCCCCCGTCGTCCAGCCGACCGTCCAGCACGGTCGGCTCCACCCTCTCACCCGCGGCCCGCGGCCCCGTCCACGCGGTCCGGTCCGCGCGCGGCCGCCCCGGGTCAGCCCGCGTCGAGCGCGAGCAGGTCCTCGGGCGTCTCGCGGCGCACGAGCACCGTCGAGGACCCCTCGCGCACAGAGACCACGCCCGGGCGCGGGACCTGGTTGTAGTTGCTCGCCATGCTGCGGCAGTAGGCGCCCGTGCCGGGGACGGCGAGCAGGTCGCCGGCCCGCACGTCCGCCGGCAGGAACTCGTCCTTGACGATGACGTCGCCGCTCTCGCAGTGCTTGCCGACCACCCGCGAGAGCACGCCCGGCGCGCCGGAGGCGCGCGAGGCGACCGTCGCGGAGTAGTCCGCGTCGTAGAGGGCGGTGCGGATGTTGTCGCTCATGCCGCCGTCGACCGAGACGTAGCGCCGCCGCGCCCCGGCGTCGAGCGCGACCTCCTTGGTCGTGCCGACCTCGTAGAGGGTGAACGTGCTCGGCCCGGCGATCGCACGTCCCGGTTCCACCGACACCCGCGGCACGGCGATGCCCTGCACGAGGCACTCGCGGGCCACGATCTCGGCCAGCCGCCCGGCGATCTCGGCCGGCGGCAGCGGTGCGTGCTCGGAGGTGTAGGCGATGCCGTAGCCGCCGCCGAGGTCGATCTCGGGCAGCTCCACGCCGTGCTCGCGCTCGACGGTGCGGTGCAGGCCCAGCAGCCGCCGCGCGGAGACCTCGAAGCCGCCCATGTCGAAGATCTGCGAGCCGATGTGGCTGTGCAGCCCGTGCAGGCTCAGCTCCGGGCGCGAGAGGACCTTGGCCACGCCCGCCTCGGCCGCGCCCGAGCCCAGCGACAGGCCGAACTTCTGGTCCTCGTGGGCGGTGGCGATGTAGGAGTGGGTGTGCGCCTCCACGCCCACGGTGACGCGCAGCACCACCGGCGCCACCAGGCCCCGCTCGTGGGCGAGGTCGGCGACGACGTCGATCTCCTCGAGGGAGTCGACGACGATGCGGCCCACCCCGGCCTCCAGCGCCGTGGCGATCTCGGCGCGGGACTTGTTGTTGCCGTGCAGCGCGATCCGGCCCGGCAGGACACCGCCGCGCAGGCCCAGCGCGAGCTCGCCGCCGGAGGAGGTGTCCAGGTGCAGGCCGTCCTCGGCGATCCAGCGGGCCACGCCCGTGGCCAGGAACGCCTTCGAGGCGTAGTAGACGTCCGCGCCGCCGCACAGGTCGGCGAACGCGTCGGCGAAGGCGTCGCGGAAGGCGACCGCGCGCGAGCGGAAGTCCAGCTCGTCGACGACGTACAGCGGCGTGCCGTACGCGGCGGCCAGGTCGGCGACGTCGACCCCGCCGACGCGCAGCGCGCCGGCGGGGGTGCGCTCGACGGTGCGCGACCACAGCTGGGGCAGCAGCTCGTTGACGTCCGCCGGCGGGTGCAGCCAGGCGGGGACGACGGCGATCGAGGAACTGCCGGGCGTGTGCAGCTGCCCGGCCTCGTGGGTGCGGGACACTACATCCTCTCCGGGGCGGAGACGCCGAGCAGGGCGAGGCCGTTGGCCAGCACCTGCCGCGTCGCGTCGTTGAGCCACAACCGCGTGCGGTGCACGTCGGTGACCTCCTCGTCCGCGCGCGGGGTGACGCGGCAGGAGTCGTAGAACTTGTGGAACCGGCCGGCCAGCTCCTCCAGGTAGCGCGCGACGCGGTGCGGCTCGCGCAGCTCCCCCGCCCGGGCGACGACGGCCGGGAACTCCGCGAGCGCGGCCAGCAGCAGCGACTCGGTCTCGTCCACGAGCAGCGAGGGGTCGAAGGCGTCCTCGCGGCGCACGCCCGCCGAGGCCGCGTTGACGGCGACGTTGGCGGTGCGCGCGTGCGCGTACTGCACGTAGAACACCGGGTTGTCGTTGCTGCGCCTGGTGAGCAGGTCCAGGTCGATGTCGATGGGGCTGTCCACCGAGGAGCGCACCAGCGAGTAGCGGGCGGCGTCCACGCCGACGTAGCCGACGAGGTCCTCCAGCGTGACGACGTTGCCGGCGCGCTTGCTCATCCGGACCGGCTTGCCGTCCTTGAGAAGGTTGACCATCTGCCCGATGAGGATCTCGAGGTTCTTGCCCGGGACGTCGCCGAACGCGGCGCACATGGCCATCATCCGGCCGATGTAGCCGTGGTGGTCGGCGCCGAGCATCAGCACGCAGCGCTCGAAGCCGCGCTCGCGCTTGTCCAGGTAGTAGGCCAGGTCGCCGGAGATGTACGCGGGCTGGCCGTCGCTCTTGACGACGACGCGGTCCTTGTCGTCGCCGAAGTCGCTGGTGCGCAGCCACGTCGCACCGTCGGCCTCGTAGACGCGGCCCAGCTCGCGCAGCTTGGCGATCGCCCGCTGCACCGCACCGGAGGTGTGCAGGGAGTCCTCGTGGAAGTAGACGTCGAACTCGACGCCGAACTCCGCCAGGCTCTTCTTGATCTCGCCGAACATCAGCTCGACGCCCTCGCGGCGGAAGGTCTCCTGCTGCTCCGCGCGCGGCTGCTGCAGCAGACCGGGGACGGCACCGACGATCCGGCCGGCGATCTCGCCGACGTAGTCGCCGCCGTAGCCGTCCTCGGGGGTGGGCTCGCCGTGCGCGGCGGCCAGCAGCGAGCGCGCGAAGCGGTCGATCTGCGCGCCGTGGTCGTTGAAGTAGTACTCCCGCGTCACCTCGGCGCCGGCGGCGGTGAGGATGCGCGCCAGCGAGTCGCCGACCGCGGCCCAGCGGGTGCCGCCGAGGTGGATCGGCCCCGTGGGGTTGGCGGAGACGAACTCGAGGTTGACCTTCTCCCCGCTCGGGGCGGCCGAGCGCCCGAAGGCGGCACCGGCCTGGACGACCGTGCGCGCCAGCTCGCCGGCGGCGGCGGCCTCGAGGACGATGTTGAGGAAGCCGGGGCCGGCGATGTCGACGGCCCGGACGCCGTCGACGGCCAGCAGGCGCTGCTGCAGCACGGCGGCCACCTCGCGCGGCGGCCGGCCGGCCTTCTTGGCCAGCTGCAGGGCGACGTTGGTCGCCCAGTCGCCGTGGTCGCGGTTCTTCGGGCGCTCCACGCGGACCTCGGCCGGGACGTCGGCGGGGTCGAGGGACAGCTCCCCGGCCGCGACAGCCGCGGTCAGGGCCTCCCTCAGGGCGGTGGAGAGCTCGGCGGGGGTCACGGGAGACAAGCCTACCGGCGCGCGCTCCCCCGCCCGGTCCCCCGCCCGGCCCCCCGCCGCGGCGGGGGTGGTCCGCTCCGCGGTGCGGCGCTGGTAAGGTCTCCCACGCACCGCGAGCCCCCGTAGCTCAGCGGATAGAGCATCGGCCTCCGGAGCCGTGTGCGCAGGTTCGAGTCCTGCCGGGGGCACCTCAGAGCGCCGGTCCTCCCCTCGGGAGGCCGGCGCTCCGTCGTCCCGGCCGCGACTGCGCGGCCGGCGGCCTGGAGCGGCCCGGCGAGGCGCCCCGCGGGTCCGGCGACCACCTGTGCTTCCGCGCCGGGTGGCGCTCGGGCACGCGCTGGTGGCGTTCGTCGTCAGCACGGTCGTGCCGGCGGGGCTCGTCTCCGCGCTGCTGGGCTGAGGCCGTCCGGGCCGACCCGGACCCCGAAGCGCTGCCGCAGCGCGCGCCGCGCCGCGTGCACCCCGGCCATCCCGTGCACCCCGGGGCCGGGGGCGGTGGCCGCCGAGCACAGGTAGACGCCCTCCAGCGGCGTCTCGTGCGGGTCCCAGCGCACCACCGGCCGGAACAGCAGCTGCCAGGGCGTGGCGGCACCGCCGGCGATGTCCCCGCCGACGAGGTTGGGGTCGTCGCGGCCCAGCTCGGCCGCGGACACGCCCCTGCGGGCCAGGACGAGGTCGCCGAAGCCGGGGGCGAAGCGCTCCACCTGGGCCTGCACGGCGTCCGCGGGGTCGAGCGTGGAGCCCAGCGGCACGTGCGCGTACGTCCACAGCACGTGGTGCCCGTCCGGCGCCCGGCCCGCGTCGAGCACCGTCGGCTGGCTGAGCAGCACGAAGGGGCGCTCGGGGTGCCGCCCGCGGGCGACCGCGCGCTCGGTGGCGAGCATCTCGGCGCGCTCGCCGCCGAGGTGGACGGTGCCCGCCCGCGCCAGCCCCGGCGCCGTCCACGGCACGGGCCCGGAGAGCACGAAGTGCACCGGGGCGGCCGCCGAGGCGTGCCGGTAGCGGCGCAGCGCCCGCGCGTAGGGGGCGGGCAGGGCGTCGCCGGCCAGGGCCAGCAGCCCGCTCGGCGCGACGTCGAGCAGCACCGCACCGGCCCGCGGCAGCTGGCGCAGGTCGGTGACGTCGCTGCCGAGCACGAGGCGGCCGCCGTGGGCGGTCAGGTCCGCGACCAGCGCGTCCGCGATCGCCTGCGAGCCGCCCTCGGGCACCGGCCAGCCGACGGCGTGCGCCAGGGTGGCCAGCAGCAGCCCCGCGCCGGCCGGCCCGAGCCCGCGCGGGGGCGCCATGGCGTGGGTGGCCACCCCGGTCAGCAGGGCCGCCGCCCGCGGGGTGCGGAAGCGCAGGCCCCACGCCGGGCCGCCCTGCTCGACGACGGCAGCGGCCAGCAGGGCCGCGGCGAGCGGGTCCGGCGGCAGGTGCCGCAGGTCCGACAGCGCCAGGTCCACCACCCCGCGCCAGCGCCGCGCCAGCGGGCCCAGCAGCGAGCGCCAGGCGGGGCCGTCGACGCCGAGGCCGTCGGCGGTGGCGCTCAGGTCGCGCAGCGCCAGGCCGGCGGTGCCGTCGTCGAGGGGGTGGCCGTAGGCGACCTCCGGCTGGAGCATCCGCACCCCGTGCGCGGGCAGGTCGAAGGCGCGGAAGAACGGCGAGGCGAGCGCCATCGGGTGCACGGCGGAGCCGGTGTCGTGGCGGTGGCCGGGCAGGACGACCTCGCGGGTGCGGGCACCGCCGCCGGGGCCGGCGGCCCGCTCGTGCACCTCGACCTCCAGGCCGGCGCGGGCCAGCACGACGGCGGCCGCCAGCCCGTTGGGCCCGGCTCCCACGACGATCGCGTCCACCACGGCGCCACCCTCGCAGCGATCGGTGTCGGCGGCGCGTGGTGGGGTGTGCGGGTGGACGTGGAGGAGGCGCTGGCGATGGCGCGGGAGCTGCTGGCCGAGCACGGGCCGCCGGGCTGGTGCGTCGTGCTGGACCGGGCGAAGACGCGGGCCGGCGTCTGCCGGCCGGCGCGCCGCGAGATCGGGCTGAGCGCGCCGCTGGCCCGGCTGCACGCGCCCGAGGAGGTCCGCGACACGGTGCTGCACGAGATCGCGCACGCCCTCGTGGGCACCGGGCACGGCCACGACGCGCTGTGGCGGGCGACGGCGCTGCGGCTGGGCTGCTCCGGCGAGCGCACGGCCTCCGGCCCGCGGCCGGAGGGCCCGTGGACGGGCACCTGCCCGGCCGGGCACACCACGACGCGGCACCGGCGCCCGGCGCGGGTGGCGGCGTGCGGGCGCTGCTCGCGCTCCTTCTCGCCCGAGCACCTGCTGACGTGGACCCACCGCGGGCGCCCGGTGCCGCCCGAGGAGATGCCCGAGGGCTACCGCTCGGACCTGCGCCGGCTGCGGGCGGCCGCGACCCGGGCCGGAGCCGGCAGGGCCTGAGCCGGCGGGGACCAGGCCGGCGGGGACCAGGCCGGCGGGGACCCGGCCGGGCGGTCAGGCGCGGCAGAGCAGCTCGCCGTGCACCATCGTCATCCAGCCGTCCTCGTCGGCGGCCCAGGCCCGCCAGCCGGCGGCGCTGCGGGCCAGCGCGTCGTCGTCGAAGCCGTTCTCGCGCAACCGGTCGGTGAGGGCGGAGGCCTCGACGCGCTCGGCCCAGGTGCCGCCCCACCAGGCCCGCCGCTCCGGCGTGGCGAACGTCCACACCGAGGCCGACGGGACGACGTCGCGGAACCCGGCGGCGCGGGCCCACGACAGCAGTCGCGCGCCGGCGTCCGGCTCGCCGCCGGCGGCGCGGGCGGCGGCCCGGTAGCCGTCGAGCCATGCGCGCAGCCCGGGCAGCGCGGGGTGGAAGGAGACGCTGGCGAAGTCGGCCTCGCGCACGGCGACGAGACCACCGGGGCGCGCCACGCGGCGCATCTCGCGCAGCACGGCGACGGGGTCGGCCACGTGCTGGAGCACCTGGTGGGTGTGGACGACGTCGAAGCCGCCGTCGGGGAAGGGCAGCGCGGTGGCGTCGGCGGTGCGCAGGTCGACGTGCACCCCGCGCTCGGCGGCGCTCGCGCGCGCGGTCGCCAGGACCTCCTCGGAGACGTCGACGCCGACGACCCGGCCGGGGGCGACGCGGGCGGCGAGGTCGGCGGTGATCGTGCCGACGCCGCAGCCCACGTCGAGCAGCGACTGCCCCGGGCGCAGGTGCGCGAGCAGGTGGGCCGCGGAGTTCTCAGCCGTGCGCTGCCCGTGCGAGCGCTGGACGGCGGGGGCGTAGCCGTGGACGTAGCGGGCGGGCTGCTCGGCGGTGCGGGCGTTCGGCATGGGCCGACCCTGGCGGGGCAGCACCCCGTCCGTCCACATCGCGGACACCGGATCTCGCGATCCGAGACGCACTGACCGGGCGTCAGCGTCCGGCCAGGACGGCCCGGACGGCCTCGCGCGCGGCCCGGGAGGCCCCCACGGTGCTCGCCGACGGGCCGTAGCCGACCAGGTGCAGCCGGGGTTCGCGCACCGCCCGGGTGCCCTCGACGAGGATGCCGCCGCCCGGCTCGCGCAGGTGCAGCGGCCGCAGGTGGTCCACCGCGGGCCGGAAGCCGGTGGCCCAGACGATCGCGTCGGCCTGCTGCACCGAGCCGTCCGCCCACGCCACCCCGTCGGGCAGCACCCGCGCGAAGACCGGGTGGCGCTTGAGCACCCCGCTCTCGCGCAGCGCGGCCACCTCGGGGGTCAGCACCAGGCCCGTGGCGGAGACCACGCTGCCCGGCGGCTCGCCCGCGGCGACCCGGTCGGCCACGACCGCCACGGCCGCGCGGCGCGCGTCGAGGTCGAACTCCTCGCGGAAGACCGGCTCGCGCCGGGTCACCCACGTGGTGGCCGCTCCGGCGGCGGCGAGCTCGGCGAGGTGCTGCACGGCCGAGACGCCGCCGCCGACCACGACCACGTGCCGGCCGGCGAACTCCTCCGGGCCGGCCCAGTCGGCCGTGTGCAGCTGCCGGCCCCGGAAGTCCTCCCGCCCCGGGTAGTGCGGCCAGAACGGCTTGGTCCAGGTGCCGGTGGCGTTGACGACGGCCCGGGCCGCGAACCGCGTCGCGCCGGTGTCCACGAGCAGCCGCGGGCCGGCCGAGCGCACCGCCAGCACCCGCACGGGCCGGCGCACCGGGTTCCCCAGCCGGCGCTCGTACTCGGCGAAGTAGGCGGGGACGACCTCGCGGGCGGGGGCGGCGGGGTCGACGTCGCCCAGCGGGAAGCCCGGCAGGTCGTGCACGCCGTTGACCCGCGCCATCGTCAGCCCCGGCCAGCGGTGCCGCCAGGCGCCGCCCGGCTCCTCGTCGGCGTCGAGGACGACGAAGCCGCGGCCGGGCTCCAGCCCCGCGCGCTCCAGGGAGAAGGCCGCGGCCAGGCCGCCCTGCCCGGCGCCGACGACGACGACGTCGACGGTCGCCAGCGCGGGGCTCACCCGGGCCGCCGCGGGGTGCGGACCCCGACGCGCAACGTCGTCACAGCCAGTGATCGTAGGTCGCGGACCCGGCCGACGGCGAGGCAACGGGCCGAGGGCGCCGCGGCCGGCGTGCGGCGGGGCCCGCGGCCCGGGGTGGCTATCGTCGCCCCGGTGACCTCCGAGACCCCCCGCGAAGTCCTCACCTGGTCGCTGTTCGGCACCGCGGTGCGCGACCTGGCCACCACGATCGCCGCCGACGGCTACCGGCCCGAGGTCCTGCTGGGCATCGCCCGCGGCGGGCTGCCGCTGGCCGCGGGACTGGCCTACGCGCTCGACGTCAAGGAGACGGGCACCATCAACGTCGAGTTCTACACCGGCGTCGACACCCGGCTGGAGGAACCGGTCGTGCTGGCGCCCTCCATCGACCTGACGGAGCTGCGCGGCCGGCGCGTGCTCGTCGTCGACGACGTCGCCGACACCGGCCGCACCCTCGGCGTGGTCGTCGCGATGTGCCGCGAGGCCGGCGCCGACCCGCGCTCGGTCGTCGTCTACCGCAAGCCGACGACGCGGCTGGCGCCGGAGTACAGCTGGCGGGACACCGACCGCTGGATCGAGTTCCCGTGGTCGGCGCAGGGCCCGGTGCCCGGGCTCAGCGCCCGCGCGTCCTGAGCGCCGCGCTCGTGCGGGCCGTGGCCACCGCCGTCAGCGGGTCCTCCGGCCACGGGTGCTTGGGGTAGCGGCCGCGCTCCTCGCTGCGCACCCGCGGGTAGGTGCCGCGCCAGAAGGAGCCCAGGTCCGCCGTGACCGCCAGCGGCCGGCCCGCCGGCGACAGCAGGTGCAGCACCACCGGCACCCGCCCGTCCACCAGGCGCGGTGAGGCGGTCCACCCGAACGCCTCCTGCAGCTTCAGCGCCAGCACCGGCGCGGCCGGGTCGGCGTAGTCCAGGCGCACCGAGCGCCCGCTGGGCACCGGCAGCTGCTCGGGGGCCAGCTCGTCCAGGCGCCCCGCCTGCGGCCACGGCAGCAGCGCCCGCAGCGCGGCGGGGACGTCGATGCGGGCCAGGTCCGCGCGCGAGCGCACCCCGGCCAGCTGGGCGCCCAGCCAGTCGCCGAGGGTCGCCAGCAGGTGCTCGTCGCCCAGGTCGGGCCAGGGCTCGCCCAGCGCCGCCCGGCAGCAGGCGACCCGCCGGCGCAGCTGCTGCGCGGCCGGGCCGAAGCGCAGCAGGTCCAGCCCCTCGCGGCGCACGCCCTCCGCGACGGCCGCCGCCACGGCCCGCGGGTCGGGTGCCGCCAGCGGCTGCTCGGACAGCTCCAGCGCGCCCAGGCGCACGCTGCGGCGGGCGACGACGTCCCCGCGCCCGCCGTCGGTGCGCCAGGCGACCTCGTCCACGACGGTGGTGCCGACGACGTCGCGGGCGATCCGCTCGCTCAGCGGCGCCGCCAGCCGCACCCGCCCGGCGGCGCGGCCCGGGACGCGGTCGGCGACGGCGACCGCGAGCCAGGACGCCCCCGCCAGCGGGCTGCCGGCGTCGACCTCCAGCCCCGAGCCGCCGACGGTGGCGAAGCCGCGGCCGCGGGCGCGGGCGATGCGCTCGGGGTGGGCGAGCGCGACGACGGTGCCCGCGGCCAGGTCGCGCGTCGGCACCGCGTCCGCACCGGCGCCCGCGGCACCCGAGGCGGCACCCGAGGCGGCACCCGAGGCGGCACCCGAGGCGGCACCCGAGGCGGCACCCGAGGCGGCCGGTGCGGCGTCGTCGAGGGCGGCCCGCACCCGCCGCACCTCGCGGCGCCACTCCTCGTCGGCCTCCGCTGCCCGCCAGGCGGCGGTGAGGTCGTCACCGCGCCAGCCGCGCTCCAGCGACAGCAGGGCGACGACCTCGGCAGCGCGGCGGGCACCCACCCGCGGGGCGCCGTCCAGCAGCGCCCGCGCCAGCCGCGGGTGCAGGCCCGTGCGCGCCAGCGCGTGCCCGAGGGCGGTCGGCGCGCCCGCCCCGTCGACGGCGCCGAGGGTGCGCAGCACCTCGCGGGCCGCCGCCAGCGGGCCCGCCGGCGGCTGGTCGAGCAGCGGCAGCGACCCCGGGTCCCCCCAGCCGGCGGTGAGCAGGGCGAAGCCGGTGAGGTCCGCCGTGGCGATCTCCGGCGCCGGGTGCGCCGGCAGCAGCGCGTGGTCGGCGGCCGACCAGGCCCGCCACACCGCGCCCGGCGCCTCGCGCGCCGCGCGCCCGGCGCGCTGGTCGGCCGCGGCCCGCGAGACGCGGACGGTGTCGAGCCCGCCGAGGCCGCGGGCGTGGTCGCGCCGCGGCACCCGGGCCAGCCCCGCGTCGACGACGACCCGCACCCCCGGCACGGTGAGGCTGGACTCGGCGACGGAGGTGGCGAGCACGACGCGCCGGCGCGGTCCCGGGCGCAGCGCGGCGTCCTGCTCCGCGCCCGTGCGCCGCCCGTGCAGGGCGGCGAGGTCCACCCCGGCGCGCTCCAGGCCCGGGCGCAGCCGCCCGCTGACGGCGCCGATCTCCCCCACCCCGGGCAGGAAGACGAGGACGTCGCCGGGGTCCTGCTCCAGCGCGCGCCCCACGAGCGCGGCGACGTGGTCCAGCAGCGCCGGGTCGACGCGCAGCCCCTCCGGAGGGCGCACCGGGCGCGGCGGCGGGGCCCAGCGCACCTGCAGCGGGTGCACGGGGGCGGTCGCGGTCACGACGGCGCCGCCGGTCAGCGCGGCGAGCCGGCCGACGTCGAGGGTGGCCGAGGCGGCCACCAGCCGCAGGTCCTCGCGCAGCAGCTCGCGGGTCTGCAGCAGGAAGGCCAGCGCGAGGTCGGCGTCGAGCTGGCGCTCGTGGACCTCGTCGAGCAGCACGGTGCCCACACCGGGCAGGTCGGGGTCGCGCAGCAGCCGGCGCAGCAGGAGCCCGGTCGTGACGACCTCGACGCGGGTGGCCGCCGAGGAGCGGCGCTCCCCGCGCACCGCGTAGCCGACCGTGCGCCCGACGGGCTCGCCCAGCAGCGCCGCCATCCGCGCGGCGGCCGCCCGGGTGGCCACCCGGCGCGGTTCGGCGACGAGCACGCGGCCGGGCCGGTCGGCCGCCAGCGCCAGCGGCACGAGCGTGGTCTTGCCGGTGCCGGGCGGGGCCTGCAGGACGGCGCTGCCGCGGGCCTCCAGGACCTCCAGCAGCTGCCCGACGACCGCGCCGACCGGCAGCGAGGCGAGCAGCGGCGCCAGCACCGCGGGCGTCAGCGGGTGGGTCGAGGGCTCTGGCGAGGGGGCGGCCGGCACGCGGCCATCCTCCCGCCCTCCGTCGGTGGTCTTCCTCCGGCGCTGCGCGCTGGCTCCAGGTGCACCGTGGAGGACCACCGACGGAGGGGCACGGCCCGTGGACGGGCGGGGCGCTACGGCGGCGGGCGGCGACGACGACGGCGGCGGTGCACGGCCCACGCGGTGAGCGCGGCGGCGGCCAGGGCGAGGACCACCACCTGGGGGACGCCGAGGACCGGCCCGGCACCCTCCCGGACGTACCCGCCGCTGGTCAGCCCGGCCTGGCGCTCGAAGTGGTTGCGGGCGCCCGGGAAGAAGAAGTCGTCGACGCCGTAGGCGACCGGGAAGGCGGCCGGGCCGGCGAGCACGGTGGCCACCGCCCACTGCGGGCGGTGGCGCGACTCGTGCTCGGCCAGCGCCCCCGCCTCGGTGGGCACGGTCGGGAAGCGCGGGGAGAGCACCACGTCGCCGAAGTTGATGGAGCGCTCCCCCGCGCGGGCCCGCGTGCGCACCGCCACGTAGTAGTCGGCGGCGGCGTAGCGGCAGACCGTGGTGTCGGTGGCGTCGGCGTAGAGCATCGCCAGCCCGGTCCCGGGCCAGGTGGCGACCTTCTGGGCGTAGAGGGTGAGGGGCCGCTCGCCGACCTGCTCCGCGCTGACCCACTCCTCCCCCGGGGGCGCCGAGCAGACCGGGGAGTCGTCGAGGTCGGTGACGGTGCGCCAGGCGGTCCCGACGAGGATCAGCGTCACCGCCAGCCCGGCGGCCACGCCCTGCAGGACCCGCACCGGTGCGCTGCGCAGCGGAGCCCGCCGGCCCCGCCACAGCCACCACAGCGCGCCCAGCAGACCGCCCACCAGCAGCCAGAACAGCACGTGGGCGGCGGCGCGGCTCAGCGGGTGGCTGAACCCCGCCAGGCGCACCGCGACCACCCCGTCGACTCTAGGCGCGGGCCGTCCAGCACGTCGCCCGAGCACGTCGCGGAGCAGGTGCCGCAGAGCCGCGGCACCCCCGCCCGGGGGCGGGGGTGCCGCGGCTCAGGTGTGCGGCTCAGGCGGTGCGGCTCAGGAGGTGGTGCGCCCCGCCGCACCGGTGCCGCGACCGCGGCCACCGCGGCGGCGCCGCGCACCGGACGCGCCGTCGCCCGCGCGGGCGGCCGGGGCCGCCGCGGGTGCCGCCGCGCGGGTGCGCCGCTGCGGCTGCGGCTGCGCGGGAGCGGTGGGCACCGGCGAGGAGGCCGGGTCCACCCAGGCCGCCGCCGGGCCGACCAGGCGCCCGACGAGCTCGGCGCCCGGTGCCACGGAGGTCCACTGCGGGCTGATGCCGGCCTGGCGGGCGAGCGTGCGCACGTCCGCGCGCTGGTCCGGCGTGGCGACGGTGACGACGGTGCCGCCGGCGCCGGCGCGCGCGGTGCGCCCGGAGCGGTGCAGGTACGCCTTGTGCTCGGTGGGCGGGTCGACGTGGACGACGAGGCCGACCTCGTCGACGTGGATGCCGCGAGCGGCGATGTCGGTGGCCACCAGGACCCGCACGGAACCCTCGGTGAAGGCGCCGAGGTTGCGCTCGCGGGCGTTCTGGCTGAGGTTGCCGTGCAGGTCGACGGCGGGGACCCCGGCCGCGGTCAGCTGCTTGGCGAGCTTCTTGGCGCCGTGCTTGGTGCGGGTGAACAGCACCGTGCGCCCCTGGCCGGAGGCCAGGTCGCGCACCAGGGTGCCCTTGGCGTCGGCGGCGACCTCGAGGACGTGGTGCTCCATCGTCGACACCGGCGCGACGGCCGGGTCCACCGAGTGCGTCACCGGCTGCGACAGGTACCGCTTGACGAGCACGTCGATGCCGTTGTCCAGCGTGGCGGAGAACAGCAGCCGCTGGCCGCCGGCGGGCGTGGCGTCCAGCAGGCGCTTGACGCCGGGCAGGAAGCCGAGGTCGGCCATGTGGTCGGCCTCGTCGAGGACGGTGACCTCGACGGCGTCGAGGCGGCAGTGGCCCTGGCGGACCAGGTCCTCCAGCCGGCCCGGGCAGGCGATGAGGATGTCGACGCCCTCGCGCAGCGCGCTGACCTGCGGGTTCTGCCCGACCCCGCCGAAGACGACGGTGGCGCGCAGGCCCAGGGCGGCCGCGAGCGGGGTCACGCTGGCCGCGACCTGGTTGGCCAGCTCGCGGGTCGGCACGAGCACCAGCGAGCGGGGGCGGGTGCTGCGGCGGGGGCTGTCGGAGGCGGCCAGGCGCGTCACCAGCGGCAGGGCGAAGGCGATCGTCTTGCCGCTGCCGGTGCGGCCGCGGCCGAGCACGTCGCGCCCGGCCAGGGAGTCCGGCAGCGTCGCGGTCTGGATCGGGAAGGGCCGCTCGACGCCGCGGGCGGCGAGGACCTCCACGAGCGGGGCGGGCACCCCCAGCTCGGCGAAGGAGCGCTCGTCGGCGACGACCTCGACGGCGGTGTCGTCGATGACCTGCCCGGCGGGCGCGGCGGCGGGCCGCTGCGCGGGCACGCCCTCGCGGGCCCGGCCGGCCTGGGCGGCCTGGGCGGCCTGGGCGCTCTGGGCCGCCTGGGCGCCCTGGCCGCCGCCCGAACCGCGGCGACGGCGGCGGGGACGGGGCACGGAGCCGTCGGCGGCGCGCTCGGCGGGGCGCTGGGTGGTGGAGGTGGTGGAGGTGGTGCGGGTCTCGCGGGGCGCGGACGTCACGGAATGCCTCTCGGAGTCGGTTCCCGGTCGTCGGGCGGCGCCGTGGGCACAGCCGGCCGCCGGGGGGGCGGGGGTGGCCGTGGTGCCCGACCGCACCCGCGCACCCGTTGCCGGACCGCACGAGGGACCTGCGCGCCCGGCCTGTGGCGGGCGCTGAACACTCGACCGCGGGTCGCACGTGGTGCACCCGCTGCTGACACCCTATCGAGCGTCAGGCCCTGCATCGGCATTCCCGCCCCCCTTCCGCAGTCCCGGCGCGTCCCCGGGTGCGCCGGAGCGGGGTCCGAGAGCGCGGCCGGGCGGCGGCGGGACCGACACGGACGGACGTTCCCCGCGAAGGACGGACAGGCTAACCTCACCGCGTGCCCACCTCCACGAGCGCGCCGCCGCCGGCCGCCGTCCCGGTCACCCGGGGCGGGCCGTCCACCGCCCGGCGGCGCGCCGGCCGCCCCCTCGCGCTGCTCGCGGCGCTGGCGCTGCTCGTCGTCGCGGCCGTGCTCAGCCTGGCCGTCGGCTCCCGGGAGATCCCGCTGGGCACCGTCGTCGACGCGCTGCGCGGCGGTGCGGCCGCCTCGCAGGACGCCCTCGTCGTGCGCGAGCTGCGGGTGCCGCGCACCCTGCTCGGCGTCGTCGTCGGCGTGGCGCTGGGCCTGTCGGGGGCGCTCATGCAGGCGCTGACCCGCAACCCGCTGGCCGATCCCGGCCTGCTGGGCGTCAACTCCGGCGCGGCCGCGGCCATGGTGACCGCGGTCGGCGTCCTGGGGCTGACCTCGCGGCTGCAGCTGGTGTGGGCGGCGATGCTCGGCGCCGCGGTCGTCGCCGTCGTGGTGTACCTGCTCGGCGCGAGCGGTCGCGGCGGTGCGACGCCGGTGCGCCTGGCGCTGGCCGGCACGGCCGTCTCCGCCGCCCTGTACGCCTACACGAGCGCGCAGGTGCTCCTGGACGCCAGGACGTTCGACCGCTTCCGCTTCTGGCAGGTCGGCTCGCTGGCCGGCCACGACGTGGCGGTCTTCTGGCAGATGCTGCCGTTCTTCGCCGTCGGCACCGCCCTCGCGCTCACCCAGGCCCGCGCGCTCAACGCCCTCGCGCTCGGCGAGGACTCCGGGCGCGCCCTGGGCGCCCACCTGACGCGCACCCGGGTCCTCACCGCGCTCGCGGTGACGCTGCTGTGCGGGGCGGCGACCGCCACGGCCGGCCCCATCGCCTTCGTCGGCCTCGCCGTGCCGCACCTCGTGCGCGCCCTCACCGGTCCCGACCAGCGCTGGGTGCTGCCGCTGTCGTGCGTCGTGGCGCCGACGCTGCTGCTGCTCGGCGACGTGCTCGGCCGGATCGTCGTCCGCCCCGGTGAACTGGAGGTCAGCATCGTGACCGCGCTGCTCGGAGCGCCCGTCCTGGTCGCCCTGGTCCGCCGCCGCCGGCTGGCCCAGCTGTGAGCGCCGGGTTCGCGACCGGCCGGGCGGCGCAGGCGCCGGTGCCCGCGGCCCGCGGGGGGGGGGGGGGGGGGGGGGGGGCGGGGGGGGGGGGGGGGGGGGGGGGGGGGGGGGGGGGGGGGGGGGGGGGGGG
>NZ_JBJLSF010000017.1:0-61845 GCF_050871885.1 Kineococcus aridisoli
TGGCGGCGGGGCGGTAGCGCACCGCGATCTGCAGGTGGTCCGGCTGCACCGGGTCGGTGAGCAGGGCGCGTTGCAGGCCTTCGGCCACGTGCTGCTGCTGGGCGTACAGGCGGGCGTTGTCCAGGGCGAGCCCGGCGCGGTCGGCGACCTCGCTCGCGGTCAGCAGGTCGTCCTCGAGCGGCGGCGGCCGGTGCGCCCCGCGGAAGAGGGTGACCAGCCCCACGGTGCGCCCGTGCGCGCGCAGCGGCAGCATCTGCGCGGACTCCGGCGCCAGCTGCCGCAGCAGCCTCCGGGCCGGCTCGGCGAGCATGGCCCCGAGGCGCTCGGTGGCCCGGGCGCCCACCACGACGGGGCGGTCCTCGCGCAGGGCCCGGTGCAGGGGCGCGGCAGGGTCCAGGCAGGACATCCGCACCCGGCGGTAGTCCCGCGCCACCGGGCGCAGCGCCTCGTCCTCGTGCCAGTCGCCGATGTCGCGCAGGCTCCCGTCGTCCTGGACGAGGGTGACGATGCACCAGTCCCCCAGCGTGGGTACCAGGTGCTGGGCCAGGCGGGCCACGGCCTCCTGGGTGTCCAGCGTCTCGCTCAGGTCGGCGCTGACGGAGGCCAGCAGCGCCAGCCGCCGCGCGGTGCGCTCAGCGTCGCGGCGCGCGTCCTGGGCCGCGGCGCGTTCGGCCTCGGCCTGCTGCTGCGCGGCGCGGCGGACGGTGACGTCCAGGAAGTACACCGACAACCCGTCCGGGTCCGGCCAGCCGCGGATCTCGTACCAGCCGTCCAGCGGGGGCGGGTAGTAGGCCTCGAAGGCCACCGGCTGCCCGGTGTCCACCGCGCGGCGGTACTGCGTCTCGAAGTCGGCGCCGACCGCGTCGGGGAACAGCTCCCAGATCACCCCGCCGAGCAGCTCCTCGCGGCGGCGCTGCAGCAGCTTCTCGGCCTCGGCGTTGACGTAGGTGAAGCGCCAGGAGTGGTCCAGGGAGTAGAACGCCGCCGACATCGACTCCAGCACCCGCGCGGTGCGCACCTCGTCCTCGTGCTCGCGGGTGGTGTCGTAGGCGGCGCCCAGCACCCGCACCGCGCGCCCGTCGGCACCGGCCACGGCCTCGCCGCGGGCCTTGACCCAGCGGGTGGTGCCTCCGGGCAGCACGACGCGGTACTCCGCCTCGTAGGTGCCGCACTCCTCGATGGCCTGCTGCAGCGCCTGGCCGACCCGCGGCAGGTCCTCGGGGTGCACCCGCGCGTTGAAGGCCTCGATGGTGCCGTCGAAGCCGCTGCCGCCCTCACCCTCGCGACCGCCCTCGCCGGCCCGCTCGTAGCCGAACATCCGCAGCAGCTGCTCGTCCCAGGCGAGTGCGCCGGTGCGCAGGTCCCAGTCGAAGCCGCCCACCCCGCCCGCGGCCACCGCCAGCTGCCAGCGCAGCCGGTCGGACTCGTACTCCAGCGCCAGCGCCGACAGCTCCAGCTCCGCAGCGGCGGCGCCGGCCAGGTCGGTGAGCACCTCCACGTCCGTGCTGCTCCAGGTGCGCGGGGCGGGGTCGAAGACGCACAGCGCGCCGACGACGTGCCCGTCGTGGCCGAGCAGCGGCACGCCCAGGTAGGCGCCCACCGCACCGCTGGTCACGGGTGGCAGCGCGGCCACCCGCGCGTCCGCGGCGGCGTCCTCGACCACGAGCGGCGCTCCGCCGGCGGCGGTGACGGTGCACAGCGGGTCCGCCGGCGCAGCGGTGGAGCCCACCAGGGCGGGGTCCTGCCCGGCCACGACGCTGGTGGTCTGCACCTCGGTCAGCAGCGAGACCTGCGAGGCCGGTGCGCCCAGCAGCCGCGCCGCCAGGCCCGCCAGGCGCTGCAGCGCCTGGTCGGCCGGCGCCTCGAGCAGCCGCTGGGCGGCCTGCACCTGGGCTGCTGACCTCTCCACCTGCCGGCCGGCGCGGGGCCGGTCGCCCCCGGCTGCTGGGTGCGGAGCTGCCGTCACTGCTGCGACCTCGACCTTCCCGGTGCGCCGGAGACCCGCGCGGTGCCCGGCGGGGACCTGCGCGCCGCGAGGTCGGACCCCGTCAGCGCGGTGAGCGGCCGCTGCGGGTCGTGCACGGCGCCACCCGTCACAGCGTACGGGCACTCGTGCGGCCGCTCGGTCCACCGCTGCCGCCGGCCACCGGTGTCAGCGCCGCGGTCCTCGCGCCGGCGGGGGTGGGGACTGCGTCGAGCCGGCCCCTGCCGGGGGAGTGGCCGTGAGCTGCGCGCGGGTGAAGCGGCGAGCCCAGTCGCTCGCGCGCGCGAGGAGCTCCGGCGGGGAGGTGACGTCGAAGTCCGCACCGATCGCACCCAGGAGCACGAGCGGCCGGTCGAGGTCGTCGGTGGCCATGCGCACGCGGCACGTGCGCTCGTCGAGCTCCTCGACCACCCCCCCAGAGGTCGACCTCGGCGCGGACGCGGGGAGCAGGTGCGTGCACGGTGACCTCCACGGCGTACGAGGCCGAGGCGCTGACGAGGCCCGCGGTGACGATGCCCGAGCGCACGAAGGCGGCAGCGTCCTCGGTGGGCAGGTTCCGTGGGCGGAAGCGCTCACCGGTGCGCTGCGGCGCGGTGAGCCGGTCGAGGCGGAAGCTGCGCCAGTCCTGCCGCGCCAGGTCGTAGGCCACCAGGTACCAGCGGTGCTCCAGCAGCACCAGCCGGTGCGGCTCCACCTCGCGCCGGCCGCGCTCACCGCTCCTGGTGGTGTAGCCGAACCGCCGGCCGCCACCTGGTGCGGCAGCTGGCGGCCGGCGGCCACCGCGTGCGCGCGCTGACCCGCACCCCCGCCACGGCGGACCTGCCCGACGGGGTGGACGTCGTCTCCGGCGACCTGACCGATCCCGGCACGCTCACCGGCGCGTTCGCCGGGGTCAGCGCCGTCCACTTCATCACCTTCGGCGGCCAGGACGGCGCACCTCTGAGCACGGGCCCTGCACTCGCGGAGCTGGCGATCCGCGCCGGCGTCCGGCGCACCACGGTGCTGCGCGGCTGGGAGGAGAGCGGTCTGGAGCAGGCGCTGACGGCGGCCGGTCTGGGGTGGACGCAGCTCGCCCCGGTCGAGTTCATGTCCGGTGCCCTGGAGTGGGCCCCTTGCGTCCGCGAGCACGGGGCCGTGCGGCTGCTGGCGGACTGGCCCAGCGCCGTCGTGCACGAGGCGGACATCGCCGCGGTGGCCGCCGTCGCCCTCACCGAGGACGGGCACGCCGGGCGGACCTACGACATCACCGGACCCGAGGCCCTGACCCCCCGGCAGCGCACCCGCGTCCTCGGCGACGTCCTCGGGCGCCCGATCGCCTTCGAGCCGCTCACCGAGGAGCAGGAGCGCGAGCGCCTGCGCTCGTGCGGCTACGGCGAGGACGACGTGGAGTTCGGCATCCGGCTGGCCACCGCCCCGCCCGTGACGGCGGCCGTCGTCCGCCCGACCGTCCAGCGCGTCACCGGACGACCCGCCCGCACGTTCGCCCAGTGGGCCGCCGAGCACGCCGACGCCTTCCGCACCGGCCCCTCCCGAGCTCCCGCCACGGTCCCCGCCGACGTCTGAGCGAGCGGCCGGGTGCCGGCGTCGAGGAGCCGTCGGCGTCCTCGGCCGCCCGGTGACCACCGAGCCCGTCGTGACCGACGACGTGAAGGCACCTCCGTCGTGGGGCCGGCAGCGAACGGATCGGGGCCCCGTCCCCGTGCCCGCAGCGCTCCGCCCCGCGTCCGGGTGAGGGCCGCCGATGAGGAACGGCGCCGGCGGTGGTCTGAGCACGATCCGGTGGAGGCAGGGCGCATCGAGGGGGGAGCAGCGGGATGAGACCACTCCGGTACTCGATGAACGTCACGCTCGACGGCTGCTGCCACCACGAGGCGGGGCTCCCCCCGACGAGGGGTCGATGCGCTGCTGGACCGGTCAGCTGGAACGAGCCGATGCCCTCGTCCTCGGCCGGGTGACCTGCGAGGTGGTGGAACCGGCGTGGCGGAAGCCGGCCACGGGCACGTGGCCCGACTGGATGGACGAGTGGCAGCTCCCGTTCGCCGAGACCATCGACCGGGCGCGGAAGCACGTCGTGTCCAGCACGCTGGGCAGGGCCGACCGGAACGCCGAACTGGTGCGCGGCGGCGTGGGGGGAGCGGTCCAGCGGCTCGAGCAGGAGCCGGGGGAGGGCCTGTGGGTGGCGTGGCGCTCCCCCTGGCGCTGGCGGACCTGGGACTGATCGACGAGTACGAGTTCCTCGTGCAGCCGGTCCTCGCCGGGCACGGGCCGACGTTGCTGGCCGGTCTGCGCGAGCGCGTCCGGCTCGAGCGCGTGGACCGCCACGAGTTCCGGTCGGGGGCGTTCTCCGTGCGGTACCGCCCCGTGCGAGGTGCGGGCTGACGCGGTGCTTCCCGGCACGTCGGCCGCTCCCTCGCGACAGGACGCCGGCTCGCCCGTGGGACGACGCCCGAGCAGTTCCTGGACCCTGGACGTGAGCAGCTCGGCAGGAGCAGGGTTCCCGTAGCCTGGCCGGCGACCCTACGACCGAGAGTTCGAACCACCATGCCTGCCAGTGCGCCCTCGTCCGCGAACACCCCGCCTGCTCCTGCTGCTCCGCTGAGGCGAGCGCGCGCTGCCGTGGCGGGGTGCTTCTTCCTCAACGCCGTCTTCTACGCCAGCCTCGTCCCGCGCCTGCCGGACCTGCGCGACGGGTTGGGCATCGGCAACGCCACGCTGGGCATCGCCATCGCCGCGCTGCCGCTGGGCAGCTTCCTGGCCGCTCCGCTCTCCTCGGTGCTGCTGCGCAGGTTCGGCTCCGCGGTCACCGCCTGCTCGGGCCTGGTGCTGCTGGCCCTGGCGCTGTCCGCTGCCGTCTCGGCACCGTCCTGGCCCCTGCTCGCGGTGGCCTTCTTCCTCGCCGGCATCGTCGACGCCCTGGTGGACGTGGCGCAGAACGCCCACGGGCTGCGGGTGCAGCGCGCCTACGGGCGCTCCATCCTGAACTCCTTCCACGGCTTGTGGAGCGTGGGGGCGGCCACGGGGGCCGTGCTGGGGTCGGCGGCCGCCGCGCTCGCGGTGCCGCTGGTGGGCCAGATGTGGACGACGGCTGCGGTCTTCGCCCTGGTGGCCCTGCTGCTGCAGCGCTGGATGCTGCCCGGTCCCGACCGGCCCGCGCCGGAGGGCCCGAGCAGCGAGCACGGTGAGCACGGTGAGCCCTCGAGCGGGTCCACCGGCCGCCGCAGGGTGGTCGTGGTGCTGCTCGCCCTGGGGCTGGTCGCCGCCTGCGGCAGCGTCGTGGAGGACGCCGGCTCGTCCTGGAGCGCCATCTACCTGCGGGACGAGCTCGCTGCGAGCGCCGGGGTGGCGGGGACCGGCTACCTGGCGCTCATGGTGGCGATGACGATCGCGCGCCTGACCGGGGACCGCGTCGTCGACAGGTACGGGCAGCGCCGCGTCGCTCGCGCAGGCGGAGCCGTGACCGCCCTGGGCATGGCGCTGGCGCTGGCGTGGCCGTCGGTGCCTTCGACCCTGCTGGGCTTCGCGCTGGCCGGTGCGGGCGTGGCCACCTTGATCCCTGCGGCCTTCCACGCCGCCGACGAGCTGCCCGGGCTGCCCCACGGCCTGGGGCTGTCGCTGGTGAACTGGGCGATGCGCCTGGGCTTCCTGCTCAGTCCACCGGTCATCGGCTTCGTCGCCGACAGCACGAGCCTGCGCATCGGCCTGCTGGCGACCGTCGTGAGCGGTCTGGCCACCCTGGTGCTGGGACGCTTCCTCGCCCCGCGCCCCGCGCGCTGATCCCGGGGCGCTCGCGCGTCGTCCGGTCGGCGTGCCCGGTCTTGTAGCGTCGGAGGCTCGCCTCCGCGCACGGCGGTCGGCGGTGTCGATGGAGAGGACCGCGAGCAGCCATGAGCGTCGACGTGCACGCCGACATCGAGCGCATCTTCGAGGAGGTGGCGCGCCGCAACCCCGGGGAGGCGGAGTTCCACCAGGCCGTGCGCGAGGTGCTGTCCAGCCTGGGCGCGGTGCTCGACAAGCACCCCGAGTACCGGCGGATGAAGATGATCGAGCGCATCTGCGAGCCGGAGCGGCAGATCATCTTCCGCGTGCCCTGGCAGGACGATCACGGCCGGGTGCACATCAACCGCGGCTTCCGGGTCGAGTTCAACTCAGCGCTCGGCCCGTACAAGGGCGGTCTGCGCTTCCACCCCTCGGTCAACCTCGGCATCGTCAAGTTCCTGGGCTTCGAGCAGATCTTCAAGAACGCGCTGACCGGCATGCCGATCGGCGGCGGCAAGGGCGGGGCGGACTTCGACCCCAAGGGCCGTTCCGACGCGGAGATCATGCGCTTCTGCCAGTCCTTCATGACCGAGCTGTACCGGCACCTGGGTGAGTACACCGACGTTCCCGCCGGCGACATCGGCGTGGGTGGGCGTGAGATCGGCTACATGTTCGGCCAGTACAAGCGCATCACCAACCGCTACGAGTCCGGTGTCCTGACGGGGAAGGGGCTGTCCTGGGGCGGCGCGCGGGTGCGCCCGGAGGCCACCGGCTACGGCCTGGTGTTCTTCGTCGCCGAGATGCTCGCCGCGCGGGGCGAGTCGCTGCGCGGTCGCACGGTGGTGGTCTCCGGCTCGGGGAACGTGGCCGTCTACGCCGTCGAGAAGGCCCAGCAGCAGGGTGCTCGGGTGCTGGCCTGCTCGGACTCCAGCGGGTACGTGGTGGACGAGGACGGCATCGACGTGGCGCTGCTGCGCCAGGTCAAGGAGGTGGAGCGGGCCCGGCTGAGCGCCTACGCCGAGCGCGCTCCCCGGGCCCGCCACGTGAGCACCGGTGCCGGCGGCGCATCCGTGTGGGACGTGCCGTGCGAGGTCGCACTGCCGTGCGCGACGCAGAACGAGCTCGACCGGGACGCCGCGGAGCAGCTGGTGCGCAACGGCTGCCTGCTGGTGGCCGAGGGGGCGAACATGCCCACGACGGTCGCCGCGGTGCAGGTGCTGCGCGAGGCCGGGGTGGCCTTCGGGCCCGGCAAGGCGGCCAACGCCGGTGGGGTGGCGACCTCGGCGCTGGAGATGCAGCAGAACGCCTCGCGGGACTCGTGGACCTTCGAGCACTCCGAGCAGCGCCTGGCCGAGATCATGCGTGACATCCACGCCCGCTGCTTCGAGGCCGCCGAGGAGTACGGCGGCCCCGGCGACTACGTCCTGGGGGCAAACTGCGCCGGTTTCGTGCGCGTGGCCGACGCCATGCACGACCTCGGGCTGATCTGAGCGCACCCCGGCGGTGCCGCCGCGTCGTGGTGGTGGGGAGCGCGACGCGCTGCCCGGCCGCTGCCGGTCGCGGGGCGCCGACACCGGTTTCCACCTCCTCAACCATTGCCGAGGTGGAAACCATCTGGCATGGTTGCCCCCATGGCAAGCACCGGAGGCAGACCCGATCCCGATGAGGCCCGCGCGGCGCTGGCCGGCATCCAGCAGGTGCAGCGGGCCGTGCGCGACACCCCCTGGCCCACCTGGCTCTACCCGACCAACGCGCTGCTGCTGGGCGCGATGACGCTGACCTTCCTGCTGGAGCAGCACCGCACCGCCGCCTTCCTGGCCGTCGCCCTGGTCGTCGCGGCTGTCAACCTGGTGGCCGGCTACCGGATGGGCGCTCCGTGGGCGCTGCCCACCTCCCGGCTGTTCCTGGCAGCGGTCGCCGCTGCGGGCGCCTGCGTGGTCGCCGCCCTCGTGCTCGCCGACCTCACGAGGAGCAGCTGGCCGGTGCTCGTGCTGGCGGTCGCGGCGACCGCCCTGTACTCGGCCGGCGCCGTGGCGCACCGCAGGTCCACCGGTCCGGTCGGCCGGGCAGGCACCTCGCGGCCCGGCGCGCGGGGCGCCTCGCGAACGGGTCGGCGGGACCGGTGAAGGCGCAGCTGGACCCCGTCATCCACCCGACGCACCGCTTGCGCATCTGCGCGATGCTCGCCGCGGGCACGACGCTGGAGCTGCAGGTCGTCAAGGAGCACCTGCAGTTGAGCCCGTCGGCGCTGAGCAAGCAGGTCGCGGCCCTGGTCGAGGCGGGGTACGTGAAGCAGGAGCGCCCGGGCGCCGACTCGCGCCGGGTGTGGTTGTCGATGACCCGGCAGGGCGCCAGGGCCTACCGGGCCCACGTCGCGGCGCTGCAGGAGATCGTGGCCGGCTCGGCACCGCCTGCCGCGCAGGTGGACGGGGGAGCGGACGGCACCGCGGGTCAGGACGTGGACGCGCGCCGCTGAGCGGCTCAGCCGGCGCCGGGTGCGGCCGCCTGCTGCAGGTAGACCAGGTCGTTGCCGTCGGGGTCGGTGAAGTGGAACATCGGCGGCACGCCGTCCCAGCGCAGCACCTCGGCGTTGTGCAGCGTCACGCCCGGCACGCCCGAGAGCCGCGCGTGGGCGGCGTCGGCGTCGGTCGTCGTCAGCCGCACCGCCATCGGCAGGGGGCTGTCGGGCGGCAGGAGCACCAGCCCCACCTGCGAGCCCGGTGGCACGACCTCCACCATCCGGGCTCCCGGCATCGCCTCCACGTCGTGACGCAGCTCGAAGCCCAGCACCCGGGTGTAGAAGGCCAGCGCAGCGTCCTGGTCGGCCACCGGCACGGCCACGCTCACCACGCTCGTCGTCATCGTCGTCGTCATGCCCCTGTGACCACGGAGCAGGCCTGGAGTCATCGCTCCGGGCGCAGGCGCGACCCCCACCGCAGCGGTCCCCGCCGCCTCCGGTGGTCGGCCGGCGCCGGGTCAGCTGCTCGCACCGGGGCGGGGCAGCACGTCCACGGCGGTCGCCGGGGTGCCCCAGGTGTCGTCGGCCGCGGCGGCGGGGTCGTACAGGTGCCCCCAGGCCGCGGCGACGGCACGGGCACCGGCAGCGCGCGCAGCCAGCAGGTCGGTCGGGGCATCGCCGACGTAGAGCACCTCCGCAGGCTCCACCCGCAGCTCGCGGGCTGCCAGGAGGACTCCGTCGGGCGCCGGCTTGGGCCGCTGGACCAGGTCCCCCCCGATCAGCAGGTCCACCTCCAGCCCGGCCGAGCTCAGCAGCGTGCGCGCGCCCCGGACGGCTGCTCCGGTGAAGACGGCGACGGGGTGGCCGCGCTCGCGCAGCACCTGCAGCGTCCGCGCGACCTCCGGGTAGGGGTGGACCTCGGCTCCCTCCAGGCGGCGGTAGTAGGCCTCGGCCTCACCTGCGCGCAGCGGGCGGCGCAGCAGGTGGGCCAGCACGGCCTCCGGGACCCCCAGGGAGTAGGCGGCCACGACGGCACGGGCGTCCACCGCCGGGCCCCCGAGCTCGGCGACGGCCTCGACGAAGGCGGCGGGCACCACGCGCGAGGAGTCCAGGAGCGTGCCGTCCATGTCCCACACGACCTGCAGCCGCTCCGCTCGGGGGACCGGCGGGTGGAGGCGGGGAGCGGAGGAGGGCGTGGACCGCAGGGCGGGCCTGCCGGTCACCGTGTCGCCGTTCACGCGTGGGCCGCCAGCCACTGCTCGGCCTGCTGCCGCGACCGTGCGCCTCCCTCCAGGACGGCGCGGCACACCGCCCACCCCCCGGGGTAGTCCGGCCGCTGGTGCCACTGCTCCTTCAGGCGCAGCACGGCGGCGCGCTCGGCGTCGCCGAGCTGCTCGCGCCAGCGCTCGTGCTGCTCGGCGACGTGGGCGTGCTCGTCGTGCAGGAACAGCGACAGGTCCAGCCTCCACAGCTCCCCGTCGGCCGCACGCACGCGCACGGGGAGGTGGTAGCGCTCGTCGCGCCGCTCGGCAGGCGTCCGCTCGCCGCGCTCGTCGGCGAGGTCGAAACCCTCGACCCCCGGCAGGCGCACCAGCTGCGTCAGCAGGCGCACCACGTCGGCCGGTGCGAAACCGGCTCCCACCCGCACCGCCACGTCCAGGTCGCGGGCCACCACCAAGTCGGAGACCACGCTGCCCACGGTGCGCACCGGGCCCAGCGCCGACAGCAGTTCGACGACGCGCAACTGCTCCAGCACCGCCCAGCCGGCGCGCCGCCGCGCCGCGGCCCGCTGCAGGACGGCTCGGTCGTCCTCGCCGCCGCCCGCACCGCCACACCCGCCGGAAGCGCTGCGCTGGTCCTGCCGGTCGCCGGGTCCGGGCAGCACCAGCTGCATCGCCACGTTGGTGAGCACCTGCCCGCCGCGCTGCACGCGCTGCTCGCGCACGGTCGTGAAACCCGCGCGCTCGAAGAACCCCCGGGCGGTGAGGCTGGCGTCCACGGTCAGCTGCCGGAGTCCGCGCGCCGCGGCCTCGCGCCGGAGCGCCGCCAGCAGGACCGCGCCGACCCCGCGGCGTCCGTGCTCGGGGTGGACGTAGAACATGCCGATGTGCCCCTGCGGGGAGAGGTCGGTGAACCCGGCGATGCCGCCGTCGTGGACGGCGACGCGGGTGCCGGCGGCAGCCCGGCGCCGTCCCCACTCCTGCACGTCGATGTCGTCGGGGGCCCAGGCCGCTCGCTGGGCCGGGGAGTAGTCCGCGGCCGCGGTGACGTGCACGCTGCGCCGGAACACCTCCGCGGTGGCTGCGGCATCGGCGGGTTCCCAGGCGCGGACGAGGAGGGACACGCGGCACCATCACCCGCCGCGCACGAGGTTGTCCAGCGGTTTTCCCTCCGGTCCCCGCCCGGCCGGGTCGGCGGCTCGCGACGGGACCTCGAGCGGTCGACGGGTGGTGGCCCCCGGGACCGGGTCGCTAGGGTCGGGCCGTGCCCGGTTCCGTGTGGTCGTTCCCCGCGCCGCTGGTCTCGGAGCGGTTGCTGTTGCGCGGGCACCGCGAGGAGGACCTGGACGACCTGGTCGCCTTCCACGGCGACGAGGAGGTCACCCGCCACACGCCGTGGCCCACGCGCACGCGGGCGCAGACGCGGGAGGCGCTGCTGCACCGCACCGGTCAGCAGGCCGCGGCCTGCGCGGGCGAGGCGATCGTCCTGGCCGTGCAGGAGCAGAGCAGCGGCACGGTGGTCGGGGAGGTGCTGCTGCTGCGGCAGGGCGACGACGAGGCGGTGCTCGGCTACGCGCTGCGTCGGGACCGGTGGGGACGTGGGCTGGCCACCGAGGCGGCCCGCACCCTGCTGGAGGCCGGGATCGACCGCTTCGGGCTGCGCCGCATCACCGCCGTCGTCGTGCCGGAGAACGTGGCCTCGACCGCCGTGCTGGCCAAGCTGGGTTTCGTCGAGGTCGCCCGCTCGCCGGAGCGCATCACCTTCGCCCGCGCGGTGGAGCGCTGAGGTCCTCTGCGTCGCAGGCGCACCGCACCACGGAAGGAGTTCGCCGAGTGGGTGCCGTCGACGAGGAGCAGCGCTTCCTCGACACCTTCCACGCCGCGCGGGACGCCGCGCTGACCCTCACGCACCGGCGGCTGGAACAGGTCCTGCACGGCGGGGCCCGAGCGGGTCAGGCGCGGCTGGAGCGGGAGGACCTGGCTGCGGGGTTGCGTCGGCGCGCAGCCCGCCTGCGCGCGGCCGAGGAGGGGCTGTGCTTCGGGCGCCTCGACCTCCTCGACGCGTCGGTGCTGCACATCGGGCGGACAGCCCTCTTCGACACCGAGCAGTCCCCGCTGCTGGTCGACTGGCGCGCCCCGGCCGCCCGGCCCTTCTACACCGCCACCGCCCGCAGCCCGCAGGGTGTGCGCCGCCGGCGTCACATCACCACCCGGGGCCGCGAGGTGCTCGACGTCCAGGACGAGCACCTCGCCGAGGTCGCCGGTGACGACTCCAGCGGCGCGGGCGGGGGGAGCGACCCGGGGGCCGGCGACGCGGATGCCGACGCTGCGGCCCCCTCCGCAGCGCTGGTGTCCGCGCTGGAACTGCCGCGCAGCGGGTTCGCGCGCGACATCGTCAGCACCATCCAGGCCGAGCAGGACGACATCGTCCGCCAACCCCTGCCGGGAGTGCTGGCGGTGCAGGGCGGGCCCGGTACGGGCAAGACCGCGGTGGCGCTGCACCGCGCGGCCTACCTGCTGTACACCCACCGCGAGCAGCTCGAGGAGCGCGGGGTGCTGCTGGTCGGGCCGAGCAGCACCTTCCTGGACCACGTCAGCCGGGTGCTGCCGGCGCTGGGCGAGACGGCGGTGGTGATGGCCACTCCCGGGCGGTTGTTCCCCGGCGTGGACGCCGAGCGCGAGGACACCCCTCGCACCGCGCAGCTGAAGGGCCGCCTGGAGATGGCCGACGTCGTGGCCGCGGCCGTCGCCGACCGCCAGGAGGTCCCCGAGCGACCCGTGCAGCTCGACGTGGCCGGTTTCCCCCTCACCGTGGCGCCGCAGGTGCTGGCCGGCTGCCGGGAGCGTGCCCGCAGCAGCGGCCGGCCGCACAACCGCGCCCGCGCCGCCTTCGCCGGCGACCTCGTCGAAGCCCTCACCGCGCAGTACGCCGACCAGCTGGGCGCCGACCCCTGCGGCGGGCCGAACCTGCTCGACGAGGCCGACGTCGCGGAACTGCGCCTGGAGGTTCAGCAGGCCGACGACGTGCAGGAGCTGATCGAGCGGTGCTGGCCCGCGCTGAGGCCGCAGCAGCTGCTGCGCCAGCTGCTCGCCGATCCGGAGCGCCTGCGACGCGCCGCTCCCCGGCTCGGCGCGCAGGAGCGGGCCCTGCTGCTGCGCGGTCCCGAGGAGCCGTTCACCGCCTCCGACGTGCCGCTGCTGGACGAGGCGGCGGAACTGCTCGGAGACCCGCAGGCAGGCGCCGACACCACCGGCCACCGGGCGCGAACCGCGAGGCACCGCTGGAGCGAGTACGCCCACGGCGTGCTGGAGGTGCTGCACGGATCGCGCTCCACCGACCTGGAGGACGACGAGGAGGCCGAGCAGGTCAGCGCCGGTGACCTGCTGGACGCCGACGCCTTCGCCGAACTGCTCGTCGAGCGCTACGAGAGCGCCGACGCGCGCACGAGCGCCGAGCGCGCCGCCGCCGACCGGGACTGGGCCTACGGTCACGTCGTCGTCGACGAGGCGCAGGAGGTCACGCCCATGCTGTGGCGGCTGCTCGCCCGCCGTTGCCCCACCCGCTCGATGACCCTCGTCGGTGACCTGCACCAGGCGGGCGCGCTGGGGGCACCCACCGACTGGGCCCAGGTGCGCGAGTGGATCGGCGCCGCCGACGACGCCCGGCACTGGCGCCTGCGGCAGCTGACCACCGGCTACCGCACTCCGGCGGAGGTCATGGACGTGGCCGCCGAGGTCCTGCGGCAGGCGGACCCGGCGGCGCGGCCGCCCCGGGCCGCGCGCCGCAGCGGTCACCCCACCACCGTGCTCACCGCGACGCGCCGGCAGGCGCACCGCTGCGCCGCCGAGACGGCCCTGCGCGCCGCGGCCGACGCGCCCGGCACCGTGGCGGTGATCGGCCCCGCCGAGGAGCTCGAGCACGTCCGGCGGGCGCTGCAGGAGGCTCCCGCACCCGAGGCCGACGACGACTCCCCGGTCGCTGGTGCGGGTGACGCCCGCACGCGCACCAGCGTGCTCACCGCCCGGGCCGCCAAGGGCCTGGAGTACGACCACGTCGTCGTGCTCGACCCGGCCGCGGTCGCCGCGGGGGGACCCCGGGGCCAGCGCGACCTCTACGTCGCCCTCACCCGCGCCACCCGGCAGCTGACCCTGCTGCGCGTGGAGGACGACGTGGACGGGGATGCCGCCGCCGGTGCTCGACCGCCGGCGGCTACGGCTCCCGGTGACCGGGGTCGTTCAGCCGGCGGATCGCGCGCAGCTCGTCGTCGGTGAAGCCGGCGGTCGCGAGGACCTGCTGCAGGACCGCGCTCTTGCCGGCCAGGTAGGCGTCGATGTCCATGTCCGGGTCCTGGGCGAGCCGCTGCTTGACGGCGGCGTAGGCGTCGCGCAGGTCCGGACGGCGGCGCAGGACGTCGCGCACGGCGAGGTGGTTGCGCACGTGCAGGGTGCCCGCCCGGCACAGGTAGACGTTGCGGCGCGGCTGCTCGTCGGGGGCTGCGAAGGCGTCGCGGCCTGCGATGCCGAGGTCACCCAGGGGGCGGTAGCCGAGCGACCGGAGGGCGTCGACGGCTGCGGCGTGCTGCGCGCGGTCGTCGGGGTCGACGAGGACGTCGATGTCGAGGACGGGTTTGGCGGCCAGACCGGGGACGGAGGTGGACCCCACGTGCTCCACCCGCGCCGAGGGGACGTCCACGAGGGCGCGGCGCAGGTCGGCGGCGACCTGCGCGAACTGCTGGGGCCAGCGCGGGTCGTGCGGGAGCACCTCGATCGCCATGGCAGCAGCCTGCACCGCACCTCGTCCGTCGGCGCGGGCGCCCTCCAGCGACGAGGGGCGGCGGAAGGTGGTGTCCAGGTCGGCGCAGGCGGCGTCGTGCGCGCGCCGCAGCCGGCGGTAGGCCCGTGAGGTGGTGGGGTCGGGGGGTGAACTCGTCGGTGATGCGCACCATCGCGGTGACGGCCGCGCAGATCGCGGCGCCCCGTGTGACGCCTGCCGAACCTGCCGCGCGGGTACCGGGCACCTGTGCTCGCGCCTGCTCTTCCTCGGCTGCGGTGGAACGGGTTCGCAGTGCCAGCGCTGGACGGTGCCCATCTCCTGCCTCGTGCGCCTGCCCACCGGCGCGGACCTGCGCAGGGCGGCGCTCGACGAGGCCGCCGACGCCTTCTCGCTGCTGACCGCCGGTGGCTCCGTCGTCGAGGTCCTCGTCGACTGCCGGCGCGTGAGGGCGGACCCGCAGCCGAGCGCGCCCTGACGGCTCGCGACCGGCGCGACCGGCACGACCGGCACGACCGGGGCGTCGGTCGTCGTGGACGTCTCAGGAGCGCCGGTCGTCGGCGAGGGTGGCGGCCACCAGCGCGTTGGCGTGCCCGTGCCCCATGCCGTGCTCGTCCTCGAGCCAGGCCACCAGCTGCATGTGCCGGAGGTCGGGGTGCTGGGCGCGGTGCTCGCGCAGCAGGTGTTGCCAGTGCGCGACCGGGTGTCCGTACCGGGCCTCGATGGCGGGGAAGTAGGAGGCCGGTCCCCTGGTGGTCTCTGCCATGGAGCTCTCCTACCGCGGGGCGGAGCCGCCGTCAACGGTGCGCCGCTCCGCCGCCGGTCGCAGGCGGACCCGTTGACACCCCCGGGCCGCGGTGCTTGAGTCCGACCGGTCGAGATCACCCGCGGACCGTGCCGCCCCGCCGGGAGACCGTCCGCTGCACGCGGTGCCGGAGTTCCGACGGCGCGAGCACACCGTCCGTCCCGCACCGACCCTCCAGGGAGCCGCACCACCGTGGTCGACCTGCTCTTCGTCGGAGCCCACCTGCTGGGTTCGTCCAGGGTCCCCGCCGGGACCGGCTGGTTGAGCACCGAGGGCGGTGCGATCGCAGCCCTCGGCGCGGGCGCCCCACCACCGGCCGCAGCGGGCGGGCGGCAGGTCGTCGACGTGTCCGGGTACACGCTCATGCCCGGTTTCATCGACGTGCACGTGCACGGTGCGCTGGGGCACGAGGCGATGGACGGGAACGTGCCCGGGTTGCTGACGATGGCCTCGTTCTTCGCCTCGCACGGGGTCACCTCGTTCCTGCCCACGACCTGGACGGCCGACCGCGCCGAGACGCTGAGGGCGCTGGAGGCCATCGCCGAGGCCGTGGACACCTCCACGGGCGCCGGCGCGGCGGGAGCGCGCGTGCTCGGCGCGCACATGGAGGGTCCCTACCTCAGCGACGTGCGCTGCGGGGCGCAGGACCCGCACCAGGTGCGCGGTGTGGACCGGGAGGAGGCGGCGGCGTTCCTGGACACCGGAGCGGTGCGGCTGATCACCGTGGCACCGGAGAGCGAGGGGGCCGGCGACCTCATCGACGAGTGCGTGCGCCGGGGCGTCGCGGTCAGCATCGGGCACACCGACGCCACCTACGAGCAGGTCGACGCCGCCCTCGCGCGCGGCGCCAGCCACATGACCCACGCCTTCAACGCCATGTCGCCCTTCTCCGCCCGGGTCCCCGGTGCCGTCGGCGCCGCCCTGGCGCTGCCCGGTTTCGACGCCGAGGTCATCGCCGACGACGTGCACGTGCACCCGGGAGCGGTGCGGGCGCTGGTGCGCGCCCGCGGGCTGCAGGAGGTCGTCCTGGTCACCGACGCGATCCGGCCGACCGGCAGCACCGGCGAGCAGGAGCTGACCATGGCCGGGCGTCCCGTGGCGGTGCGCGACGGCGCCGTCCGGTTCCCCAGCGGCCAGCTCGTCGGCAGCGTGCTGACCATGGACGCCGCGCTGGGGAACGTCCGCCGTGCCACCGGCCTGCCGCTGGAGGAGCTGTGGCCGATCGTCAGCGCCAACCCGGCCCGTTCGGCCGGGGTGGCGCGCTCGAAGGGGCGCCTGGAGGTGGGCATGGACGCTGACCTCGTCGTCGTCGACGACCGCCACGACGGCGTCCGCGTCGTCATGACGGTCGTCGGGGGGCGCATCGTGCCCACTGCCCCCGGCGGTGCGGGCGGCAGCTGAGCACTCGCCGGACGGCCGGCGGGTGGTCCCGGCGGCAACCCCGGAACCGCCGCAGCCCGGGACCCGCCGGAACCCGGGGACCCGCTCGGCCGGCGCGCGGCGGGGTTCACCCCGGAGCGCCTCGCGGAGGCCGCACCGGTGGCGCGGTGAGCCCGAAGAGCGACTCCAGGGTCTCCTCCTGCTCGGTCCCCGCCGGGCCGGTCTCCTGCGGGCCCGGTCCTGCTCCGTCGCCGCTGCCGGGCTCGTGAGCGCCCGGGCCCGGCGCGCCGGGTACGTCGGGAGTGGTCATGGCGTCCTCCTGGGGGCTCGAAGTGCGTGCGGGCCACCCTGGCGCCCCCGCCTTGTCAGACGGTTGCCGCGCGCTGACCTGCAGCCGCACCCGGCGGGGCGCCCACCTCCCTGGTCAAGCCCGCGGCGCCGGTGGCCCGCGCCGCGGCCAGCGCGCGCTGCACCTCGGCCTCGACCTCCGCGGGGCCGGCGCCGGTGCGGGCCAGCGCCTGCGCCAGGGCCAGGTGCACGCGCGGCAGGAAGAAGCGCTCGCCGGTGCGCTCGGCCTCGCGCACGGCGCGGCGGGCCGCCTGCGCCGACTCCGGCCACCGCCCGGCGGCGGCCAGCGCCTCGGCCAGGGCACCGAGCATGAGGTGGCCGAACATGTGCCCGCCGGGCAGCGCCCCGAACACCTCCAGCGCCCGCTCCAGCTCGGCCACGCCCTCGGCGGTGCGCCCCAGCCGGGCCAGCGCCCACCCGTGGGGAGCGGTGGCGAAGGCCGTCAGCTGGTCGAAGCCGCGCCCGGTGCTCAGCCGCAACCCCGCCTCGGTGGCCTGCGCCGCCGCCTGCGGATCGTCGCGGAAGGCGGCGCGCCAGCCCTCGAGCACCGTGCGGTAGGCGCTGGTGTAGTCGTGCCCCAGCGCCGTTCCCGCCTCGCGCGCCCGCCGGGAGAACCCCTCGGCCTCCTCGTCCTCGCCGAGCAGGGTGAGCACGACGGCCAACCACGCCGGCGCGGTCACCGCCGGGTGCTGCAGGAACAGCGCCAGGTCCACCTGCTCGCGGTGCTCCTCGGCGAGCGCGGTGGCGGCCAGCAGGTCGGCGCGCGCCTCCTGCAGGCGCCCCTGGTGCAGGCGCACCTGCCCCAGCGCGTGGTGGTGGGCCAGGCGCAGCATGAGGTCCTCGCGCCGGTCGGCGGCCCGCGCCAGCTCCAGGGCCGCCGCCTCCGCCGCCGGCAGGTCGCCGGAGACCAGGGCGACGCCCCACGCGCCCCACAGCGCCGACAGCAGGTGGTGGGTGGTGCCCACCTGCTCGGCCAGGCGCACCGCCCGGCGCCGCTGCTCGGCCACCTCGGGGGTGTTGTAGCCGTGCAGCAGGGTGAGCAGCGAGCCCAGCCGCACCCGCACCTCCAGCTCCAGCTGCGCCGAGAGCGAGCCGGCGCTCGCCGACACCTGCCCCAGCGCGGTGCGCAGGTGCTGCTCGGCCTCGGCGTGGGCGGCGTGCCGGCCGGCGACCTCGGCGGCCAGCAGGCAGGCGCGCACCGCCCGTTCGGGATCGCCGAGCGCGCCCGCCGCGACGTGGTGGTGGGCCAGGTACGCGGCCACGGGCGCCAGGTCGCCGCCGTGCCGGTTCTCCAGGACGTCCGCGGCGCGCGCGTGCAGCGCCGCCCGCCGCATCGGCCCGGTCGCGGCCAGCAGCACCTCCTGCACCAGGGCGTGCGTGAACAGGTACGTGCCGGCCGTGCCCGGTTCGGCGTGCACGATCCCCGCCGCCGTCGCGGCGTCCAGGTCGTCGGCCAGCTCCAGGGGCGTCCTGCTGAGCAGCTCGGCCAGCAGCCGGACCTCGAACTCGCGCCCCAGCACCGCCGCGGCCTCCAGCACCTGCCGCGCTCCCGTCCCCAGGTGCACCAGGCGCCGCTCGAGGACGGCCTGCACGCTGCGGGGCACCTGCAGGTCCGCGCGACCGCGGCTGGCGCGCTCCTCGCCCAGCAACCGCACCAGCTCGGCGATGAAGAACGGGTTGCCGTTGGTGCGCTCGTGCAGCCGCTGCGCGGCCGACGGCTCCACGGGTGCCGCCAGCTGCTGGGCCGCGTAGCGCTGCACGTCGGTGGTGGACAGCCCGCGCAGGACCACCTGCTGGGCGTGCGGCAGCCGGCTGACCAGCGACAGCACCCGGTCGCGGGCCTCGGCGGCGGCCGCCTCCGGGTCGCGCACCGTCAGCACCAGGCACAAGGGGGCGCCGGTGGCCCGGGTGACGACGTGCTCGGTCAGCTGCAGCGTCTCCGGGTCGGCCCAGTGCAGGTCCTCGACCACCACCGTCAGGGCGGCCTCGGCGGCCAGCTGCTCCAGGAACGCCGTCACCGCCTCGAACAGCAGGGTGCGCGCCGCCTCGGGCGCCATGGCCGCCACGTCCGGCGCACCGGAGCGCCCGGCGCCGGTGTCCCCGGGATCGGCCGCTGCGCCACCCGCGCCGCCCGCGCCGCCCGCCTGCGGCAGCAGCAGCGCCGCCGCGGCACCGCGCCCCTGCAGGGCGCGGGCGGTGGCCGCCGGTCCCCGGGAGGCCGCCAGCGCGGTCAGCACCTGCCGCCACGGCCAGTAGGCCGGTGCCCCGCCGCCGTCGGTGCAGCGCCCCCACACCACCTCCGCGCCCTCGGCGTGCACGCGCCGCCCCAGCTCCTGCGCCAGGCGCGTCTTGCCGATCCCCGCCTCGCCCACCAGGGCGACGGTGCTGGGCGTGCCCGCGGCGGCGCGCCTCCACGCGCGCAGGCACTGCGTCAGCTCCTCCTCGCGCCCGACCATCGTCTCGCGCCCGCCCTCCGCGGCGGTCACCGCCGCACCCGCTGCCGCACCCGCTGCCGCACCGTCCGCGCCGCCCGCCCGTCCACGCGCACCGGCGTGCGGGGAGGTCGCACCGGGCGAGGGGGTGCGGCCGGGGGAGGAGCTCGTGCCGCCCGCGGGCGCGGCGGCGGGCGCGTCCAGCACCGGGTCCTGGCGCAGCACCAGCTCGTGCAGCCGCTGCAGCTGCGGAGAGGGGTCGGTGCCGAGCTCCTCCGCCAGCAGGGTGCGCGTCTGCTCGTACAGCGCCAGGGCGGCCGCCTGCTCGCCGCAGCGGTACAGCGCCAGCAGCAGCGCTCCGCGCAGTCCCTCGCGCAGCGGGTGGGCGGCGACGACGGCGGGCAGGCGGGCTGCGACGTCCTCGTGGTGGCCCAGCACCAGGTCCAGCTCCGCGGCCAGCTCGGTCGCGGCCAGCCACAACCCGTCCAGCCGCGCCACCTCGTCGGAGACCACGTCGGCGCGCACGTTCGCGTACGGCTGCCCGTGCCAGAGCGCCAGCGCCGCACCGGTCTGCTCGCGCGCGACCAGCACCTCGCCCTGGGCCACCGACCGGCGCGCAGCGGCGAACAGGTCGGTGAAGCGGTGGGCGTCGACGTCCTCGCGCGCCACCTCCAGGCGGTAACCCGGTGCCGCCGTCAGGATGGGCGAGGCCCCGCCCACCGACAGCCGCTTGCGCAGCCGGGAGATCACCACCTGCAGGGAGGTGGAGGCCGCCGGTCCGGCGTCCTCGCCCCACACCCGCTCCAGCAGCGTGGCGGTGCTCACCGTCCGCCCGGCCTCGACGAGGAGGACGGCGAGGACGGCGCGTTGCTGGGGCGCACCGAGGTCCAGGCGTCGCTCCGCCTCGAAGGCCGCCAGCGGCCCCAGCACCTGGTAACGCACACAGCCTCCCCGGATCGGCGACCGGCCCCCGCCGGCCGGGCGGCGACGAGGCTACCGCGCCCGCCGCCGCCGATGGTCCGGTGCGCGTGATCGGTTGCGGCGCAAACGGTGGATCACTGCAGCACGACGACTCCTCCGCCGCGCAACGACTCCAGCGTGGAGCCGTCCGCGTCGGTGCCGTCGGTGACGATGCCGGCGACCTCCGCCAGCGGCAGGACGGTGAACGGCGAGGCGGTGCCGATCTTCTCCGCGCTGGCCAGGACGTAGGTGTCCGCGGCGCGGCGGGCCAGCGCGCGCTTCATGGCGGCCTCGTCGGAGTCGCCGGTGGTCAGGCCCGCGGTGGCGTGGACGCCGGTCACCCCCAGCAGGAAGACGTCCGCGTTGACGCCGGCGGCGGCTTCGACCGCGGCGGCTCCGCAGGCGACGGCGGAGTGCTTGAAGATCCGGCCGCCGATGACGTGCAGGTCGATGCCGGGGTGGTCGACCAGGGCGGCGGCCACGGTGGGGCTGTGGGTGACGATCGTGGCCTCGAGGTCCGGTGGGAGAGCGCGGGTGAGAGCCAGCGCGGTGGTGCCCCCGTCGAGGATGGCCGTGCACCCGGGGGTGATGAGCTGGGCGGCGCGTTCGGCGACGCGTCGCTTGCTGTCGACGGCGACGCCGCTGCGGGTGGACAGGTCGGCGACGGCGGGGGAGACCGGCAGCGCGCCGCCGTAGACGCGTTGGCACAGCCCGGCTGCGGCCAGTTCCCGCAGGTCCCGGCGGATGCTGTCCTCCGACAGGCCCAGTTCGAGGGCCAGGTCCTTGGCGACGAGGCGGCCGTCGGTGCGGAGGCGGGCGAGCAGCACCTCCTGGCGTTGGGCTCCCAACATGCGCGTTCTCTCCCGTTCTCGCAAATTGCTTCACGTTCTTGCACGTTGTCGTCTACGGTACTGCCATGCCGACGACCACGACCGAAGCACCGCCTTCGACCAGGCCCCTGCTCATCCTCATCGCCGGTCCCTACCGGTCGGGAACCGGTGACGACCCCGCCCTGCTGGAGGCCAACCTGCGGCGGCTGGAGGAGGCGGCCTGGCCGATCTTCCGCCGCGGGCACGTGCCGATGATCGGTGAGTGGGTCGCCCTGCCCGTGCTGCGCGGTGGCGGTGGCGACGGGCCGGCGCACCCGCTGGCCGAGCAGGTGATGTACCCGACGGCGCAGCGCCTGCTGCAGCACTGCGACGGCGTGCTGCGCCTGCCCGGTGCCTCCCGGGGAGCGGACCAGGACGTGGCCATCGCCGAGGACCTCGGGCTGCCGATCTACCACGACGTGGAGCAGATCCCGTTCGCGGCGACCCACCGCGGAACCCTTCAGGGTTCCTGAGGCGGAACCCCCACCGCGCTGGGCGATCTCCTGCGGCCGTCGCGGGTCCCCGAACCCTCGTCGAGCCGGCAGGCCGCCCCGAACTCGAGCAGGTTCGGTGGAAGACCCCGCGTGCGAGGCGCTGCGCGTCCGCAGGTCGTACCGGCCCGGCTGCTGCCGGGGGCGGGGGACCGGTCGATCGGGGGAACTGCGACGACGAGGCGACGGCTGCGGTCCAGGTGGATCGCCGCGGCACTGGTGGCTGCGGGCGTGGTGGTGGGGAGTGCCGTTCCCGCCGCTGCGCGGGAGTGCCTCACGGGCTCCGTGGCTGCCCGGTACGCGCAGGTGGGGGGGGGCGAGCAGGGACCGCTCGGTCCGGTGGCCGCGTGCGAGGAGCGCACGGCGCGCGGTACGGGGTCGTTCGCGACCTTCCGCCGGTGGGGCGATCCACCAGAGCCCGGCGACGGGGCCTGGGACGTCTCCGGTTCCTCCCTCGGCCTGTGGCGGTCGAAGGGCTGCGAGACGGGCCTCCTCGGCTACCCGCGCTCGGGCGAGGTGTGGACGAACGGGGGCGTCGTCCAGCAGGACCACCAGGGTGGGGACCTGAACTGGAGCTACCGCACGGCGAACCGGGGTCCGCACTCGGTGTCCGGGGCGTTGGGGTCCACCAGGAGCACGAGCACGGCGTCGCCCGCTGGGCGGCGGCGACGGGCGCGCACAGCGTCACCGGCTCCTTCCTGGGCTGTACCGCGACAACGGGTGGGAACGGGGGCGGCTGGGCTGCCCCCGTCGGTCACCACCGACGACCCCGACGCCCAGGTGCGCTGACCATGGAGCCCGGTGGCGCGCGAGACCTCCCGGCGAGGTCCGTTCGCGCCAGGGGCCCGCGGCCCAGGGGGTTCCTCAGGCGGGCGGTGCCGGTGCCACGGGTGCCGGCACCGCCGGTGCCGGTCGTCCGTACACCCAGCGCCGCAGCAGCACCTCGGCCGGGCCCGAGCGGCCGGCGCGCTCGAGCAGGACCGCGACCAGCGCGCTCGAGGCGTAGGTGCCCACGCCGACGGCCGCGACGAAGGCGGTGCCCGCTCCCACGCCCCAGCCGGCGCCCCACGGCGCCAGCAGCGGGACCATGACGATCGACTGCAGCAGGTAGCAGGTCAACGAGCGCTGCCCCACGGCCGCGGCCACCCGCCACGCACCGGCCGGCACCCAGCGCCCGCCCGCGCGCCCGCCCTCCCGTCCGGCCCGTTGCTCGCGCGCCCCGACCAGCCACGCCACCAGCGCGGCGAAGGCGAGCCCGCCGGCCAGGCCCGTGCCGGCGTGCACGATGCCCAGGGCGTAGCCGCCGGCCACGCCCACGGGCAGCACCTGCACCGAGGCCAGCACCAGCGGCACCGCTCCCGGCACGCTGAGCGCGAGACCACCCAGCGCCAGGCGGCGCAGCAGCGGCAGGTGCTCGGCGGGGTGCTCCAGGACGCCGCGCCGCGCGAGGAGGAGGCCGAGCACCGCGGGACTGAGGAAAACCAGCGCGACCAGCGGCGCGGTCACCACGTAGGAGGCCGCGACGAGCGCTCGCGCCGCCAGCGCACCGGTGGAAGTGTGCGTGTCCAGATCGAGCGGGACGGGCGGCCCGCTCAGGGCGCCGGGCATGCCGTCGACACCGTTGTAGGCCAGGTAGGGCAGCAGCGCCAGCGAGCCCACCAGGACGAGCGTGCGTTCCCGCACCCGCAGCAGCAGCACCACGGCGAGCCCGAGCAGGCCGTAGACGAGCAGGATGTCGTTCTCGAAGAGCAGGACCAGGTGGACCAGGCCGAAGGCGCCCAGCCACAGCGTGCGCCGCAGCAGCAACGAACGGGTGCGCGGCCAGGGCGCACCGCGCTCCCCCTGGCGACGCGCGGTGACGGCCAGCCCGTACGCCAGCAGCAGCGTGAACAGCGGGAAGGCGCGGTTGTCGACGAGCAGCCCGACGGCGACGTCGACCGCCCGGTCCGCGCTCGAGCCGTCGACGGGGCGGAAGGAGGGACCCAGCTCGCGGGCGCTGATGTGCGAGACGCTGTTGGCCAGCGCGATGCCGAGCAGCGCGGTGCCACGGGCGACGTCCGGCGCCGGTGAGCGCTCGGCACCGCTGAGCGGTGCACCTGGACCAGGGGTGGTGGGTGCTGTGGTCACCGCGGCAGCCTCCCACCGCAGCGTGCCCGGCAGGGCTGTCCGGCCCGACCGGTTCCGGTACCGCGACGACCCCCTCGACGCCGACCCGTCGTGAGGCGGCCGATCACCGGGTGCCGGCGCCACGAGCCGCAGCCCACCGGGGTTCCACACCACGCCCGGGCCACTCGGCCTCCTCTCCGCACGCAGGTCCGGTGCGGGCTGCTGGTGGCGTCGGCCATCGACGACTCCGGCTGCGGCCACACGCGCACTGCCGCGTGGTGGTTCCGCGACGATGACGGGCGTGGATGACGTGGAGATCATCGTCGCGCACGGGGAGCGGGCGACCTTGCGGGTCGGTGGGGTGTTCCTCAAGGTCGACGCGGACCGGGCGCGCAGCGACGTCGAGGTGACCGCGATGGCCCTGGCGCCGATCCCGACGCCGCAGGTCCTGTGGCACCAGGCGCCCGTCCTGGCCCTGGCTGCGGTGCCGGGTACGGCGCTGGGACGCCTGGGGCAGCCCTCGAGCGCTCCGCCCGAGGCCTGGGCCGCGGCCGGTGCCGCGGTCCGGCGGCTGCACGAGGCGCCCCTGCCTCCGTGGCCCGGGCCGGAGCCGGCTGAGGTGGAGGCTGGTCTGGACCGTCAGTGCCACTGGCTCCGCAGCAGCGGTGTGCTGCCCGCCGACCTGGTCGAGCGCAACAGGCAGGTCGCCGGCGCCGCACTGCGGGAGTGGACGCCGGTCTTCACGCACGGCGACCTGCAGGCCGGGCACGTGTTCGTGCGGGGTGAGGAGGTCACCGGGGTGATCGACTGGTCGGAGGCAGCGCGAGGTGATGCCCTGTTCGACCTGGCGGTCCTGACGCTGGGGCACGAGGAGCACCTGGGGGACGTCGTCGCCGGTTACGGCCGGCCGGTGGACGTGGACGTGGTGCGGGGCTGGTGGTCGTTGCGCAGCTTGTCGGCCATCCGGTGGCTGGTCGAGCACGGGTTCGACCCGTTCGCGCCGGGCTGCGAAGTCGACGTGCTCAGAGCGCGGATGTGATCGGGGACCACGTGCGGGAGCGGGGCCGGCTCATCGGGGTGCGTCCCGGCGTCGGTGGTCGAGTCCGGTACCGACGAGCTGCTGGTGTCGGCAGGGCCGGGAGGTCCGCGAAGCCCTCGCCAGCGCCTCGACCGTGACGTCGCGCGCAGCGCGGGATGACCGTGCGCCGGTCCAGTTCGCTGAGACAGTGGTCGTGTGGAGGAGCCGGTCGGTGAGAGTGCGTGGGACCACTTCGACAACACGTGGTTGAGGGACTTCGTCGGTCTCTCGCTGGAGGCTGCCATCGAAAGGGCTGCGGCTGAGGGCCGGCCGGTGCGGGTCCTGCATCCAGGGTCGGACGTGACCTTGGACTTCCGCCCTGACCGCTTGAACCTGCGCTTGGACGCATCGGGTGATCTCCAGGACGTGAGCGCAGGGTGAGGCTCCGGTGTGCGGGGGACCGTGCAGCCGAGGACGTCTCTCGGCCTGGTGATCGTCGACCGCGAGAGGGGTGGGGAGGCCCCGTAGCCGCCCTCCACCGGCACGGTGGTTCTCCGACCGGGTCTGATCAGCGGTCTCCCCGGCTGCGCCGGGAACCCTCGGGTCGTGGTCGCCGTCTGAAGCGCGACTGGTCTCAGGACCAGCCCCGCAGCGGAGTGCGGCACCGCGGTCGTCCACAGCTTCAGCACCGATGCCGAGGGCTGCGCCTCACCTCAGGAGGCGATCGCGGCCTTCCGGGACTCCACAGCGGACACCGCTGACCATGAGTCCGGGACTGAGGAGGCAGTGGCAGACCGTCGCGCCATGGCCGAATCGGCGTCCACACGCCCTGATGGCCGCGTTCGGGGCTCGTTCGCCTGCGTGCACCTCACCGTGAGCGCGGGTGCCGCTGGCTGCGGGGACGTGTGGGTGATCCTCGCTGCTCAGCTTCCACTCGCTCTTCGGCACGATCGCGAGGTCGTCGACGTCCTGACCAGCGCATGACCGGATGCGTGGGTCCACGGGAAAGCTGCTGCCTGGTGCTGCCGCCAAGGGCAGGATGCTGAAGTGCCCACCAGTCCAGGCGATGCACCTCGTGCGCCCGAGCGGGCGCCGTTCGCGGTGCTGCAGGAGCCGGCCGATCGGCAGTCCGCGCAGCAGGTGTGCGCCGCGGTGGCGCGCCTGCTGCGCCCCGCCACCGCGCGAGTGCTGCTGGAGGTCTGGTCCGATCACCGCGGTGCGATGCCGCAGGAGGTGGTGCAGGCACAGGTGACCTTGCGGCTGCCCACCGGTGGGCGCGGCTGGCGCCACCAGGGCGACCGCGTCATCACGATGCACGACACCGACGCCAACTGGGCCGCCCTGCAGGTCTACGCCGGCTGGTCGCGGCACGTTCGTCTGCTGGACGAGCGCGGGGTGCAGCTGGCTGAGCTGTCCGGTGCCGGCGCCAGCACCACGGTGCTCCTCACGGCGCAGGAGGCGGCGGTGCTGGCCGGCGTCCTCGCCTCGCTGAGCACGCCAGCTCCGAGCACCGCTTCGAGCACCGCGCTGCTGAGTCTGGTGCCCCTGGACGCGGCGGTGGCCGAGGAGGTGGCCCGCCGACGCGCCGAGCACCAGCGAGGACGTGGTGCACGGCGGCTTCAGCACGAGCGGCTCGCAGCGCAGCCGGTCCCTCGGGTGTGGAGGCCGCCGCCGCCGGATCCGCTGCCGGGAGCTGAGCGTGCGCGAGGCCGCTCGTGGCTGGCCACCCTCGACGCCGCCATCGAGGTCGCTCCTGTGCCCGGCACGCCCGGTGCAGGAGGTGCACCGGTGTCGGCGCCGGGTGACGCCCGGGTCGGGGTGCTGCCGCGCATCACGCTGCGCGTGAGCGGTGCCTCGGTCACCGTGCTTCACGGCGCGCCCATCGACGCTCCAGCGCACGCCGCACCTGAGACGCCACTCAGCGCCTCAGCTGGTGCCGTGGCTGGTGACTGGGTGTTCCACCTCCCGCCGGTGACGGCTCGCCTGGTGGAGGGGCGTCTGGTCATCGTCGAGGTCCGCTTGGAGGACCCCATCGTGCCGGCCTGGGACGAGCAGGTGCATCCCTCGATGCGCCGCAAGCTGGAGAAGCAGCGCAGCGTCTTCTCCACCTTCGTGGCCGCTCAGCGCGAGCACGTGGGCGCTCAGGAGATGGACGTGCGGGTGGACAGCGGCTGGGAGCCGCAGCTGGGGTGGGTGCTGCCGGCGCCGACGCCGGACGTGGCCGAGATGGAGGATCGGATGCGCTTCCCCGGCTGGTACGTGTCGGTGCTGCGGGGGGCGGTGGGCGCCGTCGAGGTGAGCGCGCCGGTGTGGTGGGGACAGCGGGAGCGCACGCCGGAGGCGGCTTGGGTGCGCAGTGGTCCAGCCGTGAGTGCGCCCGACGGCACGTTGCGGTTGCGGATGGATCTGGGTGCGGGCTGAGGATCTTCACGAGGCGCCGCCCGCAGGACGCCATGAGCGAGTGACGTCCACGCTGGGCTGATCGTCAGTGACGCAGGCGTGGACTGCGCAGCTCACCGACGAGCAGGGCCAGCACCGTGCCGTCCTCGCTCTCCCAGCGCTGCAGACAGCCGTCCTCCTCGACGAAGCGCACCATGCCCGCCCAGACGATCTGGTGCTGCTCGGAGTCGGTGGCCAGGCGCTCGGAGCCCAGGCGAGGACTGTTCGGGGTGCAGTCGAGCAGGTTGAAGACCATCACGTCGGCGTCGGTGAGCAGCCGGCGCTGGTGCTTGCGGACGTCGTCGTCGATGAGCCGGTACAGGCGGGTGCCGTCCCAGAAGCGGTCGTCGTCGGTGTACCCCGGTTCACCCGGCTGCAAGGGGTGGCCGCTGTAGTCCTGCACCAGACCTGCTCGCGACCGGGAGGCCGCAGACGATGACCCCGCTGATCGACGCGCTGAACGTCCGCGCCATCTCCGCCTGCGAACGCGAGGACGCCTCGGCCCTCCCCGGCCTGCGCTCCCCGGGGCGCGGCGATGGCCCTGCACGGCATCGCCGAGAACGGCGGACTGGTCGGTGGAGGCATCGAGAACATCTTCTCCAGCGAGAACCTGCAGTCGATCCAGGACGCCGTCGAGGGCTACCGCTGGCTCGGTCTGGGCGACGTCGCCGGGCTCGTCACCCGCGCCCGCGACGAGTACCTGCGGTTCCGACCCACCGGCTGGGAGGAGCTCTCCGAGGCGGACGCCCTGCTGTGGGATCAGCTCGACTCGGCGTTCTTCACGATCGCTCCCCTGGAGCGGCTGGAGGCGGCGGCAGCTGCCGCCTGCACCAGATCGCACCCGAACTGCTGCCGTTCTGACCGCTGCGGGTCAGTACGTCCCACCCCACGTCGGACGTCGAAGCCGGTCAGCGCTCACCGGCGAGACGGCGACGTCGCCGGCAGCTCAGGACCGCGCACGACGCGGGATGACCGTGAGGTCGCGCCGCTGGCTAGGGCCCCGGCTGGAGCTGGGCTTCGAGGCGGGGATCGGCCAGGACGCGCTCGAGCAGGACGTGCGGGCCGGCGACGAAGGTGTGGTGGAAGTCCAGGTCGGTGGCCACGATCCAGGAGCGGTCGGCTGGCCAGAGCAGGCTGGGGCTGTGCCGCTCGAACCAGCGCCGGTCCCGGTAGCGGGTGCTCCGGCCCAGGGTGGGCACCGCACGCAGCGGAGCGGTGAGCAGCAGGTAGCTGCGCGAGCCCACCTCCAGGCGGGGTGCGGCCGCGCGCACCTCGGGTGCGAACGCCGGCTCCTGCGGCGGCTCGAGGGGGGGTCGCCGTAGAAGTCGAGCCCCTGCCCGTTCATCCACGCCGGGTGTCGTCGACGGCGAGGTAGCAGGTGGCGCCGGCGCCGCTGTAGCGGCTGAGGTGGCCCAGCAGCGCGTCCCAGTCCGTTTCGCCGAGCTCGCCGTTGACGGGTGGGCCGCCGGGCCAGTCCTCGCGGGTGGTGCGGCGGGTGCGCACGGTGCCGGCCGCCTGCTCCCACGTCGAAGCAGGGTGCAGGGGGTGGCCGGTGCGGGCGGCCACCTGCGCCCAGGTGCTGGGTCGCTGGTGCTCGTCGGTGGCCGGGTGCAGCAGGCGGGCGGCGGCGGCGAAACCGGTGGGCGGGTGGGGCCGGGACGCCGGATCGAGGACAGCCACGCGGTGGTGGCGGCGGCGACGGCGCGCGGTGCCGGTTGCAGCTGCGGAGGACGCACGACGGCAGTATGGCCGCGACCTCCCCGCGGGGCGCCATGAGCGTGCGGCGCTCGCCGTGACGAGATCGTCATGCCGGAACCGAAGGCGGGGTTTCTGGCATCCTCACTGTCGTGAGCAAGGCCACCGTCCTGTCGAGCAGCGCCATGCAGCTGCCATCGGCGCTGGTGCTCGATGAAGCCCCGCCCGCCCTCGATGCTGACGCCCACCACCCGAACGTGATCACGTGAGGCAGTGGCGAACCTACTCGGGGGTGGTGGAGATCTCCCTCGCTGGCCTGTGGGTGCTGCAAGACGGTGAGCCCGAGGGCTGGGGCTATGACGACTACCCGTCCAACTTCGCCGGCACAACCGGTGGTGAGGGCATCTACCTCATCTCAGGGCACTACTCCGGCCCCATCGACGTGACGGTGCAGGTCCACCCCACCCGTCCCGAGCCGCCGGAGGGTTGGGAGAAGTCGACCGAGGTGGAGGGGATCTACCCGAGCCGGGTGGCCGTGGCGTGGTCTGAGATCCTTCCGGCTGATGATGGGCTCAGGAGCATCGAGTTGCCCGCCGAGCGCGTCAGGGTGCGCGTGTTGGTGAAGGGCTGGAGCACACCGCCGAACCCTGGGAGCCCACCGGAGACGTGGCTCCTGCAGGTGTGGCCCGCCGAGGTTGCCTGATTCCTAGCAGGTGCGCCAGCAGCGGGCAGCTGACGCGGCGTGAGGACACGCCCGCAGGGCGCCATGAGCGGAACATCAGCTGCGTGCTCCAGAGCCGGAGCTGAGCCGCAGTCGGCTCCTACCGCCGCCGGGAGATGCGCAGCGTCAGCGTGGCGGTGCCGTCGGCCCGTGTCGGGTCGGTCCAGCTGACCGGCGTCGAGAACGCGAGAGCGTCCTCCGCGGCGCGCTCGACGTAGACCGACCACCCGTCCCAGGGGATCCACATGCCCCACCCATCGCTCAACAGGGGGCGTGCGCCCGGATCGACGAGGTCCCCCTCGGTCCGGTCGACCAGCAGCGAGGCGCCGGCACCGGTGACGCGCCGCGAAGGGGACAGCACCCGGCACGGGACGCGGTGACCGCCGTCGGGGAACGACCCCGCCGTCACCGCCGCGAGGTGGACCGCGAAGACCCCTTCGCGGATGCGCTCGAGGTGGTCGGTGGTCCGGGGGCGCCCACCACCGCCGATGCCGAAGCCGGCCACGACCTGGGCCGGTTCGCGGCCTTCGTGCACTTCGGTCGTCACGGAGAGGTCGACGCTGAACGCGTCGGCCGGATGAGGCGCCGGCGGCGCGGGTTCCCACGGGTCCTGCCGCTGCCTGCGCTGGTGGGCGAGGTAGGCGTTGTGCCTGTCGAACCACCCTGGCCGGCCGCGTCGACGACGCTCGTCCTCGGCGGCCAGGCTCGTCTGGAGCCTGCGGCGGGTGAGGCCGTCCAGCGGAGTGACGGCGAGGCCCGGCCGTCGGCTGCGCAGCGCAGCCGCTTCGTGCGCGGTGAGGGCAGCGGTGATGACGGCTCCGCCGTCGTCGAACTCGGCGAGGGTCTCCTCGGCGTCGTCCAGCACGCGGACGCCGAGGCTGGCGGTGGCGTAGGTGCGGGCCGTCGTCCAGAGGGCGTCGTCGCGCGCGTCGATCCACACCGCTCCTGGCCAGCGGCCGGTGCGGGTGGGGGCGGGCAGTTCGCGCAGGTCGTTCTCGGCCCACCGCTGCTGCTCGTGCAGGTCGATGGGCAGCAGCGAGGAGCCCTGCTCGAACCAGCGGTCGGCGGCGAGGTCGATGATCAAACTGCCGGTGACCGGCCGCAGGACGTCCAGGGTCGCCACGGCCGCTCGGGCCCGGTCGATCGGATCCGGCCAGTTCGGGTCCACCCGTCGTGGTGCGACGACGTGGATGGCGCGATCGGGCAGGTCTGAGCGGGACAGCACATGGTGATCCTGCCCGGCCGTGGCCGTACGCGCAGTCAGGTTCAGCCCGACGGTCCAGTCCTTCGGTGCGAGCGCGACAGCGCGCTCATCGGCACGACCGTGAGGTCGTCGACGTCCTGGCGCAGCGCAGCTCGCGTCATGACCGGACGCGCTCGCAGGACCCGCTCAGCGCGCGGCTGCAGACAGGCGTCGGCGCGCAGCGCCGGCTGCGGCGAGGACAGCGACCACGACGGCGCAGCCCGCGGCGCCGCAGACGCTGAGCACGAGCCAGACGATCACCCCCAGCGGGTCGGAGGCCAGGATCGGTGCGGCGGCCAGCACCACGGCCGGGCCGAACGCGAAGAGCGCCCCGAGCCATCGGCGCAGCCTCAGCTCACCGAGCACGACGGCCAGCAGCAGGGTGCAGGCGGCGCCGCCCAGGAGCCGGTCCGCGCCCGGTGGGGAGTCCTCGTTGAGCGGCCACCAGCTCAGCCATGCGCTCCACGCCGCACCGCCCAGCAGCGCTGCGATCACCGCCCACGCCCGCTGGGCGTGCGGCAGGGTGCGCAGCAGCAGGTGCAGTGCGCTGATCGGAGCAGTCAGGACTGCGCCGGCCGCAGTTGCGTACAGCAGGGCCGTGGGCAGCAGGTCGACCACGGAGGCGTCCTGGGTCAGCGCCGCGCTGGAGAGCAGGTAGGCCAGGCCGGCGGCCGTGGCGCTGGTCGCGGTGCCCGTGAAGGGCCGGGTGCAGCGGTCGGTGAGCACCGTGGCGGCGGCCAGCAGGAGGGTGAGCAGGGTCCACGGGATGCCGGTGCCGTGCGCGAGTACAGGGGTGAGGGCCCACCGCCACAGCAGCAGCACGGCTGTGGTCGCGGCGGTCGCCGCTGCAGCGAGCACCATGCGCCGTGCGATCAGCTGTGTGAACGTCGTCGGCAGCGCCTGCACGAGGTCAGGGTGGCGGATCGGGGCGGTCGGCGGCGGTGAAGAGCCGGGATGCGCCCGTGTGGGTGATGCGGGGCGTGCGGGCGGTGAAGACGGATGAACCGGATGTCGCCGAGGACGCGCAGGACTGAGGGGTAGGCAGTTGCTCCTCGGCACCCGTGGACCGCGTTCAACCCGCGCAGCGCCGTTCCCGGTGCACGGGTCAGCGGGACGCCTTCGGCTGCGGAGTCCGGTGCGGCGTCCTGTGGGGAGCGCTGCTGGGCGCCTTCGCCGGATCGGCCGTCGGGGCGGTGTGCGCCACGCTCACCGCCCTGGTCCAGCAGGAGCGCTGATCACCGGTCTGATCACCGTCGGCGGCTTCGGCTCGTGGCCGTTGCTCTTCCAGGGTGTGGTGCCGTGGGGGCTGCAGGTGGGTTGGGTCCTGGTGTGCGCCGTCGTGGCGGCTTGGCAGGTCCGCCGAGTGCAGCAGCACCCGTCGGCTGGGTAGTCGGCGACCGTCAGCGCCTCGTGGTGCGGGGCGACCGCGCTGACCTCTTCGGCGCTCGTGCCTCCGGCGCTGGGGACCTTCCGCAGATCGGCGTGTCAGGACGTCGTTGGCCGCTCGTGGCCACGCCCGGGCGGCGCCATGACCGCGACGTCGCGCACAACGGATCCACCCGCGATTGGCTAGGTTGTTCACCTCGGCCGATTCTCACGGGGGTGTGGCAGCCGTGCGGCGAGAGCGCAAGACCTTCCGGGCGATCGAGGTCGGTGACGGCAGCGACGGGCGGTGGGCCGCCCACGCCCGGGGCCTGTGGCCGCAGGTGGAGGACCTGCTGACCGAAGAGGGGCGAACCCCGGAGGGCGCGGACCGTGTCCGGGCGCTGTTCGGAGCACACATGCCCGAACTGGTCCCGGTCCTGGACCGCCTGACCGGCCAGCTCGACCGGCCCGGAGCGGGAGCCTTCCTCACCCACGCGGCGCTGCGGCCGTTCTCCCAGGGGTGCACCCAGATCGGCGGGGACGGCGCCCTGCTGCGCAACTACGACCTGCGGCCCGACCAGTGCGAAGGCACCATCGCCTCCTCCTGCTTCCTGCGCCCCGTGATCGGCATGCAGGACCTGCTGTGGGGCCTGCTGGACGGGATGAACGACGCCGGTCTCGCGATCTCGCTCACCTGGGGTGGACGTCCCGCCCGAGGGCGCGGCTTCGCCGTCCTCGTCGTGGTGCGCTACCTGCTGGAGACGTGCGACACCGTCGACGAGGCGGTCGGCAGGCTGCGGTCCCTGCCGGTCGCCGTCCCCCAGAACCTCACCCTCGTCGACCCCACGAAGGCGGTGACGGTCTTCCTGGGGCCGGACATCCCGCTGACGGTGGCGCCGGACGCGTGCGCGGCCAACCACCAGCACCTGCCGGTGAGCGATGAGCAGGAGCGGGCCCTGCGGACGCAGGAGCGGCTGCGCGCCATCCGCGTCGCGGGCGCGGACGTGGCGGCGATGCTGGAGCCGCCGCTGTACCGATCCGTCGACGAGCAGGGGTCCAGAACGCTCTACACGGCCCACTACCGGTCCGTCGAGGGCCGTGTGACGTACTACTGGCCCGGTGAGTCCTGGCAGCAGTCCTTCGGCGACTTCACACCCGGATCCCGGGCCGTGACCTTGGGCCGGACCCGCTGAGAGGCTTCCCGGACCTCTGCTCACGCCGCACGGAGATCCTGCGAGGAGGTGGCATCACCCGTGGTTCACCGTGTGGCCGTGGCACGGGCGGGTCGGGGGAGGGCTTGCCGGCGGCGCGGAGCACGGGTGGTCGGGAGCGTTCAGTGGACACTCGCTCTTCGGCTGCACGACCGAGCGTCCCGCCCCGGCACGACGGAGCGATGTACGAGGCCGTCACGGCTGGCGCAGATCCACCTCGCCGTCGCCGATGACGACCGCTCGATCCGGCGTGCCGGGTCGTCGTCGTCACCTCGGGGTCGCGCCCGCCGTGGACGCCGAGGCGACGAGCCGCTCGGCGAAGGCCGCCACGGGCCCGGCGGCCGGGGTGTCGCCGCGGACCAGGACGGCGAGGTCGCGGCCGAGCGGGGGGTCCAGGGGGAGGGCCACGACGTCGGGGCGGCGGTGGGCGCTCAGCGCGAGCCCGGGCAGGACCGCCGCCCCCTGCCCGGCGGCCACCATCGCCTGCATGAGCACGTGGTCGTCGGTGACCTGGTGGTGCAGCCGGGTCCGCACGCCGGAGCGGGCGCAGTGCCGTTCCCAGCGCGCGCGGCAGGTCGGGCAGCCGGCGAGGACGGTGGCGTCCTGCAGGGCGGCGAGGGGCACCCGTGCCTGCCCCGCCAGGGGGTGGTCCCCGGGCAGCACGACGAGGAGGGGGTCGCGACCCGCCGGGCGCGCGAGGAGGCCGGGTGCGCCCGCGCCGCCGGGGACGACGTCGTCGAAGACGACGGCGAGGTCGGCGGCGCCCTCGCGCAGGGCCCGGGTCGCCTCCGGCGGTTCGGCCTGGAGGACGTCGACGGCCAGTCCGGGGGCGCTGAGCGCGAGGGCGCGGACGGCCTCGAGCACGATCGTGGCGCAGGCGGTGGGGAATGCGGCCACGCGCAGGCGCGCGGGCCGGTCGGTGGCCAGACCGCTCAGGCAGTCGCCGGCGCCGCGCAGCGCCGCGGCGACGGCGGCGGCGTGGCGGGCGAGGACCGCGCCGGCCTCCGTCGGGCGCACCCCGCGCCCGTGGCGCTCGAGGAGGGCGCAGCCGGCGGCTCGTTCCAGCCGGCGCACGTGCTGGGACACCGCGGGGTGGGTCCACCCCAGCTCGCGCGCGGCACCGGACAGCGATCCGTGGCGGACGACCAGGTGGAGCACGACGAGGCTGCGGGGGTCGAGGTCCAGAGGGCTCGTCATGGAAGCCAGGGTGACAGGTGCTGTTGCGAGATCGCTCTTCTCCTTGGGTGCGCGGGTCGTCAGGCTGGAGGCGTGCAGAGGATCGGGGTCATCGGGGGGATGAGCTGGGAGTCGACCGCGGAGTACCTGCGGTTGCTGAACCAGGGGGTCCGCGAGCGCCTGGGGGGGCTGCACTCGGCGCGGCTGGTGGTGGCGACGGTCGACTTCGCCGCCGTCGAGCCGCTGCAGGTCGCCGGCCTCTGGGGGGAGGCCGGCGACCTGCTCGCCGCGGAGGCGCGGGCGCTGGAGGCCGCGGGGGCGGACCTGGTGCTGCTGGCCACGAACACCATGCACCGGGTGTTCGACCGCGTGGCGGGGGCTGTCTCGGTGCCGGTCCTGCACCTGGCCGACGTCACGGCTGCGGCGGTGCGAGAGCGGGGGCTCTCCCGCGTCGGCCTGCTGGCGACGCGGTACACCGTGGAGCAGGACTTCTACCGGGGGCGGCTGGCCGAGGGGGGCGTCGAGACGCTGGTCCCGGAGGGGGCGGACCGGGAGGAGGTCCAGCGGATCATCTTCGAGGAGCTGTGCGTGGGGCGGGTCGAGGAGGCCTCCCGGCGGCGGCTGGCCCGCATCGCCGGCGACCTGGTCGCGGCCGGGGCCCAGGGCGTGGTGCTCGGGTGCACCGAGCTGGAGCTGAGCCTGGGCGCCGGCGACCTCTCCGTCCCGGTGTTCCCCACCACCACCCTGCACTGCCGGGCGGCGCTGGACGTGGCCCTGGGACCGGTCCCGGTCTCGAACCCCGTCCGCTGAGCGGAGGCGGCACCTCGTCGATCGTGGTGCCGGGTGCCGCCTCGCTGCGCCGCACGGCGCGGGCGGTCGGCACCACGGCATCGGCCTCGCCGCTGACGGCGGAGGTGGGCCGGTCGTCGGCGACGGAGCGCACGTGCTGCTGGTCGGTGGGGGAGGGACTGCGGAACCGGCGCCGCGGCGAGCTGGACGGTCGGGACGGTCGCGCCGTCGGTCACGTACGCAGCGCCGGAGATCGCCGGGGCACGGTCGGGCACCGGGGAACCGACGAGATCCGCGCCGAGGCGCCGGCCGAACCGGTGTTCGAGGTGCAGCCGGAAGACCCCGTCCGGGGGCTTGCCGGAGGACGGCTGGTGGTGGCGCACGCACGGTTCGCCGACGCGCGGCACGTGGGGACGGGACCGCTCGCGGGTCCTCGTGCCGGTCGGGTGGTCCTGCCTCAGCGCCGCGGGGCGGTGGGGGCGCGCTCCTGCCGCTGCAGCAGGGTGACCGCGGCGACGAGCACGAGCAGGGCAGCGGCCAGGCCGTCGAAGCCGACGCGGGCCAGCACCGGCCCGGCCACGGCTCCGCCCGCGGCGCCGGCCAGGCTCATGAGCGCGTCGGAGGCGCCCTGCAGCCGGGGCCGCTGAGCCGGCGGCACCGCGCCGGCGACGAGGGTGGAGCCGGCCACGGTGGAGGCCGACCAGCCCAGGCCGAGCAGCACCAGAGCGGCCGTGACCAGTGCGGTGTCGTCGGCGCCGAGCAGCGACAGGGCCAGCGCCCCCAGGAACAGCGCCTGCCCTGCCAGGACGATCGCGCGGGCGCCGAAGCGGTCGCTGAGGGAGCCGAAGATCGGGGAGAGGGCGTACATGCCGGCTACGTGCAGGCTGATCGTCAGGCCGACCACGCTCAGCGAGGCGCCGTGCTCGCTCAGGTGCACCGGTGTCATGGACATCAGCGCCACCATCACCGCGTGGCTGCCCGCCACGGTGAGCACGGCCCGCCGGGCGGCGGGTGAAGCGCGCAGCGCGCTCAGCGCCCCGTCACCGGCAGGCACCCGCGGTGCCACCTTCCCCGGCCCGCCCGGCGACGGCTCCGTCGTCGCCGCCCCCGTGGGCGTGGCGGGCGCGGCGGGTGGCGCACCGGCCAGCCGCAGCGGATCGGGACGCAGGCCCAGCAGGTAGACGACGGCGCTGAGGACCTGGGCGAGCGCGGCGATGAGGAACCCGCCGGTCAGCGCCGGCAGGTCCAGGGCCCGGCCGACGGCCTCACCGGGCTCGAACAGGTTCGGCCCGGCCACGGCTCCCAGGGTGGTGGACCACACCACCGTCGACAGGTCCCGCCCACGGGTCTGCGGGGCGGCCAGGTCGGTGGCCGCGAAGCGTGCCTGCAGGTTCAGCGCCTGCCCCGAGCCCAGCAGGAGCACTCCGACGAGCAGCGCCGGCAGGCTGCCGGCGACGGCGGCGGCCACCACAGCACCCGCGCCCGCGACGGCGATCAGCGCCCCGGTGCTCAAGGAGGTGCGCCGTCCTCGGGCCTGCGCCAGCAGGGCCAGCGGCACGGCCAGCGCGGCGGCGCCGAGGGTGCTCATCGTCGCGGCCATGCCCGACCAGGCCGAGGAGCCCGCGACGTCGGTGATCAGGAGCGCCCCGAGGCTGAGGGTGGCGCCGGTGCCCAGCCCGCCCAGGACCTGCCCGGCGGCCAGGACCCGCACGACGCGGCGTTGCAGCAGCCGCCGCTCCGGTGCGTCGACGGCAGTCGCGGACGCGGTGGTCCTCGTGGCCTCGCCCGGGCCGGGTGGTGTCGACATCGATCGCTCTCGCTCGTCGTGCTCGCGCGGCCGCCGCCGGCGGCCCGGGCGCGTGTGCCGCCCGAGGGCGAGCATGCCAGCGCAGGGCGCCGTCCGGCGGGCATTTCTCCCCGCGTCGATCGTGCGCGGATCAGTCGGTGTCGGCGTCGGCGTCGGTGTCGGCGGCTTCGCGCCGTGCGCTCTTCGCCTCGTACAGGGCCGCGTCGGCGTCGGCGTAGAACTGATCGGGCCCGCGGGAGGGCAGGTAGGCGGCGGTGCCGGTGCTGACCGTGATGGCCAGGTCGGCGATGGGGCGGGCGGCGACCGTGCGGCGCACCCGCTGCGCCAGCTGGGCGGCGTCGGTGGCGCCGGCACCCGGCAGCAGAACGGCGAACTCGTCACCGCCCATGCGGGCCAGCAGGTCGGTGCGGCGCAGCGCTCCGGAGGTGCGCGCCGCGATCTCCACCAGGACGGTGTCGCCTGCCTGGTGACCGGCGCTGTCGTTGACCTGCTTGAAGTCGTCGACGTCGATGAGGACCAGTGCCAGCTCACCGGGGTGGCGGTGCAGGCGGGCGATCTCCTCGGCCAGGCGTTCCTCGAAGCGGCGGCGGTTGGCGACCCCGGTCAGCGCGTCGGTGCGCGACTGCGTGCGCAGCTGCGCGGCCAGCTGCTGCAGGCGCTCGCGGGAGTCCTGGAGCTCCTGGAGGGCGATGCGCAGGCTGAGCTCGTCGGAGGCCGCGGCGGCCAGGTCCTCCAGCAGCTGCAGGTCGTGGGAAGACCACGCCCGGGGCACGAAGTCCGCGGCGCAGAAGGCACCCAGCGTGTGCTCCTCGTGGTGCAGGGGGTAGCCGGCGTAGGCACCGGCTCCCATCTCGACCACGGCGGCGTGCCGGCGGTAGGTCGGGTCGGTGCGGGCGTCGAAGAGGATGACCGGCCCGCGCAGGCGCACGACCTGGGCGCACAGGGAGTGGCTGAGCGGGGTGGAGCGCAGCGAGGCCCAGGGCTCGGGGAGCCCGACCGCGGCCTGGATGATCTCGCGGTCGGCGGCGACGAAGGAGACCATCGCCACCGGCACGTGCAGCACCCGGGCGGCCATGCGCACCAGTCGCTGCAGACCGTCGCTGTCCTGGCCGGCGCGCACGGCCTGCTCGAGGGCTTCGCGCCGCGCCGTCGCGGGCTGCACCGAGGCCTGGCCCGCATCCAGGGCTGATGAGGGTTCTGCTGGTGACTCCGCTGAGGATCGGGATGCTGATGACATGTCGCCATGCTCCCCGAGCCTCGCCAGCAGGACAAGGGACCGAAACCGCTCCTCCAGTGCTCGTGCGCGTTCGCCCGTGGCAGATCCGATTGCGCAAGCACAACCGTTGGCGCCGGGTGCGGAAGACTGCTGCCTCGGGGATGCAGGTCCGTGGGCGCGGCACCGCGCCGTGCCGGCTCCTCCCCTCACCGCCGTGAACTCGTCGAGTTCTGCGCCGGGGACGTGTCCTGCGAACGTCGCAGGTGCGTCACCGCGGCCGAGCGGGTCATCGCCGACGAGGTGCGCGGCCACGTTCCGACGCGTCAGGTGCTGCGGCGCAGACGCACCAGGGCGAGAGCGGCCCGCCGCGGAGAGGCAGGTTCCACCGGTGGGCGACGACGGGCCCTCGATGCCAGGAGCAACGAGCGACGCGACGTCGTCGATCGCTGCACCGACCGGTTCGAGCAGTTCCGCGCTCCCGCGACTCGCCATGCCGAACGCGCTGCCTGCTTCCGCAGCGAGGGATCACCGCCTGCACCGTGCTGGACCTTCGATGGTCCGCGGAACAGGCCCCGCGGTGGGGACGGAACGACCGAACTCCTGAACGCCGGCCGCTGCGCTCGCACGCGGGGAGCGTCACCGACCGGAGGAGTTCCGCTCGACGCGGTGCAGTGGCTGCAGCGCACCGTCCACGGGGAGATCGGGACATCGGAGGACTGCCTGGACGGGAACGTGGACGAGGCGCACGGCGGTGTCTGCGACGACGCCGTCCGGAACCACGCCGTCCGAAACCGCGCCGTCCGGAACCGCGCCGTCCGGAACCGCGCCGTCCGAAACCAAGTCGCCCGGAACCACGTCGTCGAGGACTGCGGCTCGCCGACGGTGGGCGCACGCTGGGACGGGCAGGTGCCGGTGACGACCCTCATGACGCTGGAGGAGGAGCGGCCGGACGGCGGTTCCCGGTGGGTGAGCATCCAGCCCCGGCCTCGTCGACGAGGGTCGCGTCGGTGACGGCGGTGTCGGCGACGGCCGGCCTGCCGACGCGTCAGGTGCCGCTGGTGTCGGGTGCTGCGCGAGCAGGCCGGGAACGGCATCGGCGGGGAGCACCCCCTCCTCGTACAGCAGTTCGAGGAGGGGGAGGCGAGTGGTGGACACGTCCAGGTCTCGATCACGTCTCAGTCGCCGGGATCGGGCCTCTCGTGTAGCGCGCCGGGGGCCCGCATGGCTCCATGGGAGGTGCGCACCCGGCGCAGCCGCAGTGAGCACGCGATGAGGAGGACGCGATGCCCCGAACACCCACCCCTGGTCATCCCGCTGGACACCCCGGTGGTCATCGGCACCGGAACCACCACCGCCCACCCGATCCGCTCCCGGAGCCCGGTGCTCACCGCGGAGTTCCTGCCGAGCGGCTCCCACGACCGCTCGAGGTGCGCCCCACCGCTGAGGACGAGGTGGTGGCGCTGCGCGGCAGCGACGGCTTGACCGACATCGAGCGCGAGGCGCTGGCACACCGCTACGACGTCGTCGTCCGCACCACCACCTGATCCAGCCCTACCCGATCCACCAGCGACGCAGCTGCCGATCCGCCCCCGACCTCCCCACCGGCCCTGTCGGCTCCCGGTGCACCGCCCGGAGCCCAGGCTCTTCCTGCCGGTGGGGACGGCACTCCACGATCCTCACCGCGCTCCCGCTCGTCGGAGACGACGCCTGCCGTCACGCGACTCCGGTGCGGTAGGCGTCGAACGGCGCGGGGAGGCCGGCACCCGACGCCTGCTGCACCAGTCGATCCCGTGACGCGGCCCGGGCGCGAGGTGCTCAGCTCACCAGCGGGTGCTCAGGTCGTCGAGGACTCACCTCGTCGAGCGCTCACGCCGTGCCGGGGGAGGAAGCGGCGGCGCCGAGCACCGCGCGCCGGACGCGCTCGACGGCCACCTTCGGTCGGCGCTGCGCATCCAGCAGGCCGTTGGTCTCCTGGGCGGTGTCGGTCAGCTGGGTGCAGCAGGAACCGGCGAGGAAGGAGCCGGCGCGGACGCCGTCGTAGAGGGCGCCGATGCGGGCGATCCAGTCGTCGCCGTCGACGGCCGCGGTGCAGCCCCAGCCGTCGGGTCGGGCACCGTCGGGCTGGTGGTTCACCCCGCCGAACTCGGTGAGCATCACCGGTTGCCCCGCGTCCGCGGCACCGCCGACGAACTGCGGGCGCCCCGAGGGGGCGGTGCCCGTCGTGATGCGCGCGCGGGCTGCGGCGTCGGCGTAGCTGCGTGCCAGCAGCGCACCGTCGCCCTCGTGGTCGTGGACGGCGTCGTGCCGGATCTGCTGCACGCCCCACGACTCGTTGAAGGGGACCCGGGTGACGATGCACGGGTGCGAGACATCTCGGTCCACGGCGGCCATCCACTCGTGGGTGAGGCGCTGGACCGCGGTGGGGGAGAACTCGTAGGCACCGGGCGCCTCGGCCCGCACCAGCAGGCCGAGGCGGTCGGCCCAGTACGGGAAGCGCGGGTCCTCGATCTTCTGGTGCAGCCGGCAGGCGTTGAAGCTCAGCTGGAGGATCGGCTCCACCTCGCGGCGCAGCGCGCCGGGTGAGGGCGCGGTCAGGTGGGATCCGGGCCAGTCGCGCTGGTCGAGCACGCTGCGCACCTCGCAGGGGTGCCCGTTGAGGACGAAGGCGCCGTGCTCGACGCCGACGGTGCGCACCCCGAGGTAGCTGGACACCGCGTCGGTGACCGTGCCGTCGGCCGCGTGCAGGGAGACGGTCGCATCCAGCAGGCGGGGACGGTCCGGTGACCAGGTGAGCTCGTCCTGGACCTGGCCGTTGCGCTGACGTGCCAGCGCGAGCGGCACGTGCAGGCTCCTGCCCCGGCGGGCACGTCCACCTCCAGGCCGGCCAAGGACCGCTCCCGGTGGGCGAGCCGCACGCGCACGCGCGAGCCGGCCGGGACGGGACCGTCGAAGCGGACGGTGAGGTCCACGGCCACCGGCCCCGCGGCCACTGCCGCCGGCACCCAGCTCAGGTGCTCGATGCTCCTGGTCGGCACGGCCTCCAGCCACACGCTCGGCCAGATGCCGGTGGTGCGGCGGTACCAGATGGCGTGGGCGTCCTCGTACCAGTCCTGCTTGCCGCGCGGCGGGGTCACGTCGTGCGGGTCGTCCTCGGCGCGCACCACGAGCAGGTGCCCACCGTCCTCGCCCGCCGCGCCGGTGGAACCCGTGGAACCGGTGGAACCCGTGGAACCGGTGGAACCCGTGGAACCGGTGGAACCGGTGGAACCCGTGAAACCGGTGGAACCCGTGGAACCGGTGGAACCCGTGGAACCGGTGGAACCCGTGGAACCGGCGATCAGGTGGGTGGTGGCGACGGCGAACGGCGTGTGCCCGCCCTCGTGCCGACCGGCGAGGTGGCCGTCGATCCACACGGTGGCGCGGTGGTGGACCGCGCCGAAGTGCAGCAGCACGCGCGGTGCCTCCTGCGCGGTGCCGGCTTCGAGCAGGTCGTCGCGGGTGATGACCCGCGAGTACCAGACGACGGGGTGGAAACCCGGCTCCTGCACGGTGGAGGCCGCCGACTCGGGTGGGAGCGGCACGAGGATCCCGGTGGCGGTCTGGAAGCCGGTGTTCCACCCCTCGGCCTGCCCGCGGTCGTCGTCGTCGTGGCGGAAGGCCCAGGCGCCGTCCAGGCTCGCCCAGTGCGCGCGCACCAGTCGCGGGCGCGGGTAGGTGCCGTCCTGCTCGCTGGCCCGCGGCGGGCCCGCCGCTCGTCGGGCGGGGAGTTCCGCAGGGGTCCCTGCGGACGGCTCGTCGAGGAGCGGGGGCCGGCACGGGCAGGTCCCTGCGGAGGGCGAAGGCCGAGGCCCGGTCCTCGAAGCCGCCGTCCGGCGACCACTCCAGCCGGAAGAGGCCGTCGGTGAGCACGCTGATGCGCCAGTCCTCGCCGCTGACCCGGCAGCGGGTGTCCGCGCGGGGAGCGGCTCCCGGCAGGGGGCGGACCACCGGGAGGCCGGGGCCCGGGGAGGTCGGGACGTCGGGCATGGATCTCCTCGTGCGCGTCGTGCGCGTCGTGCGGGCGGGCGGGTGCTGGTCGGGGTGCGTGCCGGCCGTCCTGCGTCCAGGGGGGGCGTCAGTGCTTGACGGCGCCCTGGGTGACGCCGCTGATGGCCCAGCGCTGGGCGAACAGGTACACCACGATGGTCGGGGCCATGGCCATCTGGTAGGCGTAGTCCCCGCCGGTGAAACCGCTGAAGATGGTCATGGCCACGCTGCTGGTCGAGGTGCCCGGACCACCACCGGTGAGCCCGACGATGACGTCGTAGACGCCCAGGTAGCCCTTGATGCCCAGGACGGTGTTGATGAGGACGAAGCCGGCGACCAGCGGCAGGGTGGTGGAGCGGAACTGCCGCCACGCCGAACCCGACGTGGTCGGTGAAGCTGTAGAAGATCCCGACGATTACCGGGGCGACGACGAAGACGGTGAACAGGGCCAGCGCGGACACCATGAAGGCGTAGTAGACCGCCTCGGTCCTGCGCCTGCCTCCCTGGTAGAAGGCGGCGGCGTCCACGTACGGCTGCAAGCCGGCCATGCGCGGGTCCTGCTGCGGCGGGGCGCCCTGGCGGGTGGACCAGGCCAGGTTGTCGGCGTTGTAGGCGTCGACGACGTCCTCGTGCACGAGGAACTCCACCAGCTGCTGCGCCCCCTCCGCCTGCTGGGACCGGGTGGGGATCCACAGGCCCAGGTCGATGTTGACCCGGACCCTGCGCTCGGCGGGGTCCTCGGAGACGGGCAGGACGAAGGTGCCCACCTGCAGGTCGGGGTCGAAGAAGGAGGAGACGACCTTCGCGCGTTCCATCGGCACGGCGAAGTCCTTTCCGAAGGAGACCTCCGAGCCCGGGCCGACGTCGGTGCCGATCTCCTTCACGCGCTCGAAGAAGCGGCCGTGCTCGACCAGGCTGCCCACGGAGTAGTCGAACAGGCCCTGCCATGGCGTCCAGGTGTCGCGGTCGGTGGCGTAGATCGGGGTCACGCCCGCGCTCTCCAACGCCGTGCACACCTCGGTGGACTGCGTCCACGTGGTGGGCACCGGCAACTGGTGCTCGGCGAAGATCCGCTGGTTGTCGATGACGCCGGCGGCGGCCAGCGAGCAGGGCAGGACGCTCGTGCGGCCGGGTAGGTGGCGTACTGGTCGGTGAGGTCCTTGAAGTCGGTGCGCACGCCGGCGGCCGAGGGCAGTTGCGACAGGTCGCTGAGCACGCCGCGCTCGATGTAGCGGGCCAGCTCCAGGTCGTCGTTGAAGCAGCCGACGTCGGTGGGCTCGGCCCGCACGAACTGCGGGGCGAGCGCCGTCGTCGTGTCGTGCACGACGCTCGTCCCCGGGTGCTCGCTCTCGAAGCGGCGCAGCGGGCCGCCGAAGTACTCGATGACCTCAGTCTTCCGCATGTGGAAGCGCAGGTCCGCTCCTCGGCCACCGCTGCTGGTGGTGCCGCAGCCGGCCGGCCCCCAGGCGAGCGCGCCGGTCGAGGCCGCGAGCAGTGACCGGCGCGAGAGGGGCGCGGATCGTCTGGACCGTGGACTCACGTGGTGTCTCCTTCGACCGACCCCGAGCAGTGCCGGAGATTCACAGCGCTGGAGATTTGTGCGTCAAGGGAGGCTGGGGGCAGCCGCCCCCGCTGGATCGGCCGAGGGAGCGGTCGACGGCACCCCACCCATGTACATGGCCGGCTGGTACCTTGTACATGAGGACGAGGAGGGCCGAGCATGAGCAAGACGCACATCGACATCGACGAGGACCTGCTGGCCCGGGTCGCGCAGATCACCGGCACGAGCACCAAGCGCGAGACCGTCGAGGCCGCGCTGCAGCTGGCCCTGCGCCACGACCAGCGCCGTGCCGCGGTGGAGCGGCTCATCGCGCGCGGCCGGAGCGGCTACTTCGCCACCGCGCTCCAGGAGCACCCCAAGCCGGCCGGGCACGAGGACATCGCCGCCCGCAGCTCGGGGAGTCGCGAGCAGGACGACACGCACGACCCTGCTGTCGATGACCCTGTCGATGACCCTGCCGGTGAGCGGGCCGTCGGCGGACCGGCCACCGGCAGCCGGACCCAGGGCGCTGCGTGAGCTTCCTGATCGACAAGTCCGCCTACGCCCGCTGGCACCAGCCGACGGTGGCCGCGCAGCTGGACCAGCTGCTGCGCGAGGACCTGCTGTGCATCGCCCGCCCCAGCGTGCTGGAGATCGGCTTCTCCGCGCGCTCGGCCGGCGACTACCGCGAGCTGATCGCCGACATCGGCGCGGCGATGAGGGTGCTGGAGGTCGACGAGGCCATCAGCCGCCGCGCCCAGGAGCTGCAGGAGCGCCTGACGCACCGCAGCTGGCACCGCGCGCCGGGGCCGGTGGACCTGCTGCTGGCGGCCACCGCCATCGAGCACGAGGTGACGCTGCTGCACCTGGACAAGGACTTCGAGCTGATCGCCCAGCTGGCCCCCCTGCGCCAGCAGCGCGTCGCCACCGGCGACCACTCCTGAACCGAGCGCGGCGAACGCGCGGGAGCCCGTCGGCTCCTCGCGCCGGTTGGAGCCACCGGTTCGCACCGCGGGCTCGAGCGGCTGGTCCGACGTGGTCGAAGTTCCCCGACCTCGCTGCGGAAGGCGCTGGCGCGCCCGCACCTGCTCGCTCCGCTCGGCCCGGCCCGTGCAGCGCCTCCGTCGAGGCCGTGCAGCGCGCCCGCGCCGTCGCCGGCGGAGGTCCACGCCGGCCCCCAGGTGCCGACGCGCGCGGGGGCCGCGCCGTTCAGCGCTCAGCGGGCACGTGGCGGTGGGCGTCCTCACCGGTCCACACGCTCTGCGGCAGGTCACCCGGCAGGTCCGGGTTGCCGATGGCGCGGAACACCGGGTCCTCGCCTGCGCGCACCTGCCGCTCGTAGTCGCGCAACGCGCCCAACGCCCACTTGCCCAGCAGCACGATCGCCACCAGGTTCACCAGCGCCATCGTGCCCATCGCGACATCGGCCAGCGCCCACACGGCCGCCAGTTCCAGCACCGCGCCGGCGCCGACCAGCGCCACCACGAGCGCGCGGAAGAGCAGCAGGACCACCGGCCGGGCTCGCAGGAAGGACATGTTCACCTCGGCGTAGGCGTAGTTGCCCAGCACCGAGGAGAAGGCGAAGACGAAGACGAGCAGGGTCATCACCGGCGTCAGGGCGCTGCCGAGCTGGTCGGCGACGGCGGTCTGGGTCAGGGAGGCGCCTTCCACGTCGGCGCCGGGCCGGTACACCCCCGGGCCGGCGGAGAGGATGATGAAGGCGGTCGCGGAGCAGATGACGATGGTGTCGACGAAGACGCCCAGGGACTGCACCATGCCCTGCTTGACGGGGTGGCTGGTGGTGGCCGTCGCGGCGGCGTTGGGGGCGCTGCCCATCCCGGCCTCGTTGGAGAACAGGCCCCGCTTGGCGCCGTTGAGCAGCGCGGCGGCGATCCCGCCGGTGATGCCGGCCGCGGCCTCACCGACGCCGAAGGCGGACGAGACGATCTGGCCCAGCACGCCACCGAGCGAGGTGATGTTCATGGCGACGATCACCAGGGCCAGCAGGACGTAGGCCAGGGCCATGAAGGGCACCATGACCTCGGCGATGCGGGCGATGCGACGCACACCACCGAAGATCGCGATCGCGGTCAGCGCCATCAGCAGCAGCGCGGTCCACCCGGTGGAGACGCCGTGCCCCTCGGAGAGCACTGCGCTGATGGTGTTGGCCTGCACCATGTTGAAGGAGAAGCCGAACGTGAAGATCAGCAGGACGGCGAAGAGCACTCCACCGGCGCGCGACCTCAAACCCCGCTCGATGTAGAAGGCGGGACCACCGCGGAAGGTGCCGTCGGCCGCAGGCACCTTGAACACCTGGGCCAGGGTGGACTCGATGAGGGCGGTGGCCATGCCGACCAGCGCGACCACCCACATCCAGAAGACGGCTCCGGGGCCGCCGAGGGTGAGCGCGATCGCCACGCCGGCGATGTTGCCGGTGCCCACCCGCGAGGCCAGGCCGATGGCGAACGCCTGGAAGGAGGAGATGCCGCCCTCTGCGCCGCTGCGCGAGGAGGTGACCTGGCGCAGCATCCGCCCGAAGAGGCGGACCTGGACGAAGCGGGTGCGGATGCCGAAGTAGAGACCCACCCCGATCAGCACGTAGACCAGCACGTACGTCCACAGCAGGTTGGAGACCGGATCGATCACGTTCTCCTGGATCAGGTCCATCGGTGCCTCCGCGGGTCAGGGGTGCTGCGCCGGCGTCGTACGGTGAACTGGCCGTGACCAGGTCGCTCAGTATGTCCGCTCTCACCGCCTTCGTCTCATCGGTGGAGCCGTGTCGGTGCGGGGCGGTGCGGTGCGTCCGCCCGGCCCAGCGAGGCGCAGAGCTGTTCCGGCACGTCCACCGACCACCCGCGAGCGGTGGCCGGACACCTCGTCCAGGACGCCGGGTCCGCGTGCTGGAGGACGTCGGTGAAGAACTGCGCCACGGCCTCAGGACGGAGAGCCGGCGGAGGTGGGGGTTGCTCGGGACCGTGGACGCCGTGGCCGGGTCGTGGAGCCCTTCACCTGCTCGGTGGGACGAGCGCCGGGCGACGGGTCGTTCCAGCGCTCGGCCGGCCTCGCAGGAGGAGCACCTGCACCCTGGGTGCGGTGGCCCACCGCGGCCAGCGCTGCGGTGGGCTGCCGCAGGACCTGCCGGTCAGCGACGGGTGCGCTGCGCCGGCACGCCCCAGCGCCTCGCGGGGCCGGGGAGTCCGGTGGTCAAGAGGCGCTCCCGCAAGAACGTCTGGACCGTGGCGCTCAGCGGTTCCCCGGCCAGGACCTGGTGCGGATCGTCGAGGCCGCGCCGGACCGCGGCGCCGCCGGGCAGCGCGGTCCGCAGGGACGTCAGCAGGGCTCGGGAGTAGGTGCCGGACATCAGGCAGGCGCGGGCTTCGGCGAGGGCGGCGCTGTCCGAGCCGGCCAGCCACTGCTCCAGTGCGGACCAGGTGTCGGTGGCGACGCGCCGTCCGGTGCTCAGGGCCTGGTCGGTCACGGTGGTCACGGCGAGATTGTGTCGATGCACACAAGAGAAGGCAAATGTCAGGTGTCTTCCGGGTGACGGAGCGGTCCTGGCGCGGTCCTGACGCGGCACTGGCTCGATGCCGGCTCGATGCCGCCTCGATGGTGCCCGGCGCCGGCGTCGACGACCACGTCGATCGCCCGGTCGTCCCAGGCTCCTCCGCTGCCACCGACGTCGCCGACGAGCGGAGCTCGATCGAGCCCGGCCACGTGTCGTGGTCCGCGCGCAGCGCTCCCTGGCCGTGGCGTCGGTCCGGTCGAACGATGCTGCGCTCAGCGAGGACGTGCTCGGGTGGCGGCACCGAGCAGGTACTGCGCCTGCACCTGCGTGGAGGTGGTCTCGATCCGCTGCTCGGGCCAGCGGCAGGTGGTGGTCAGCGGCGGCGGCAGCGGCCACGCCCAGTGCTGCACGCGGGTGCCCGACGGCTCGATGACACCCGCGTCGGGTACCAGCACGGGGTGAGCCGGGCGCCGGGCGGCGTCGTCGGCCCGGGCGGGGCGTTCGTGGCCACCTGCCGGGTGCTCGTCAGCCGACGCGCGCGGTCGGCGCCGTGAGCGCGTGTCGCGAGGACGCGAGGACGCGAGGACCGAGGGGCCGGCGGAGGGGAGGAGGCCTGCGCACGTCGGTGACGACCGTTGCCGAGTCGGCTGGGGGTCCAGGGCAGGGGAGCTCGCCGCAGGGCGGGGTCGGTGCCGGGCACCTCGTCCTCGGACAGGACGACCAGGTCGGTGCCGCTGTCGAGCAGCTGCCCGCAGCGCAGCGCGCGGCTGCAGCGCAGCAGGTCGCCGGCGGTGCTCCACAGGTCCCCGCTGCCGGTGATCTGCGCCCACCGGGGGTCCACGTGCGCGCGGTGGCCGGCGCGGTGGCCGGCGGCGGCATCGACCTGCCTCGGGGAGGACCCGGGCGGCGAGGAAGAAGCCGGGGCCGCAGGAGCGCCACGCCGCCCCTGGAGCGCTGAGCAGGTGGTGCAGGGGTGATGTCGTGGAAGGTCCGCGGCAGCTGCGGCAGCCACCGGCGGATCGGCTGGCCCTGCTGCAGCCGGCCGCGCTGCTGCAGGGCGGGCGCGACGACCGAGAGGACCTGCTCGCTGATGGAGGAGGCCTGGAAGCGCGAGTGCGGTCCGCGGGGTGTGCCGGCCGCTCCGTCGGCGAAGCCGCTGGATCCCTGGTGCACGACGCGGCCTGTCGTCGGCCAGGCATCGAGCGCGGATCCAGCCCGGATCGAGCAGCATGGAGCAGCACCGAGCCGGCACCGAGCGGAGGAGAGGCCATGGACGTGCGGGGGCGCCCGCTGCACGTGGGCATCCAGTTGCAGGCCCAGCGCACCAGGTGGAGCGAGTTCACCGACGCGCTGGCGGCGGTGGAGGAGCTGGGTTTCGACTCGGCGTGGACGTTCGACCACCTGCTGCCCTTCTCCGGGCCCGACGACGGCGCGGCGTTCGAGACGCTGACCACGCTGGCGGCGATGGCGACGCTGACCCGCAGAGTGCGCATCGGCGTCCTGGTGGCCGGGGTGCTCTACCGCGACCCGGCGACGCTGGCCAAGAGCGCTGCGCTGGTGGACCACATCAGTGGCGGCCGTCTGGAGTTCTCCCTGGGGGCGGCGTGGGCCCAGCGCGAGTTCGACGCCTACGGCCTGCCGTTCCCGCCGCTGGCGCAGCGCTACGAGCAGTTGGAAGAGGCCCTGCAGATCGTCACGCAGCTGTGGAGCCGGCCGCGCACGACGTTCCAGGGCCGGCACTACCGCCTGCACGAGGCGCCGTGCGAACCGAAGCCCGTGCAGTCGCCGCACCCGCCGATCACCCTGGGCGGGTCCGGCTGGGGAACGCTGCGGATCGCCGCGCGGTACGCGGACCGCTGGAACGCGCAGGGCTCGCCGGAGCACTGCGCCGAGCGGGCTGCCCGGTTGCAGCGGTGTTGCGAGGAGGTGGGCCGCGACTTCGGCGAGATCGAGCTGTCGGTGCACCCCTCGGTGTCGGTGGCAGCCACCTACGAGCAGGCCGAGGAGGCCGCCGCCCGGGTCGCAGCCGGTCACGGCACCGACCTGCAGCAGCAGCGGGAGCGCTGGCTGATCGGCACCCCGGAGCAGGTGGCGCAGCAGGTGCGGGCGTACACCGAGCGAGGGTTCTCGCACTTCGTCTTCGGGGTGGGCCACCCCTTCGACCTCGAACCGCTGCGGCTGCTGCACCAGGAGGTGCTGCCGGCCCTGGAGTGAGTGTCCTCCACGGCCGGCGCAGCTGCCGCGCGCCCGCCGCGTGTCGGGGTACCGGGGTGGCGGGGCGTCACCCCGGCGCACCCCGGGTCCGGTGAGCGAGGTGCTCGCCGGACCGGTGGCGCTCCGGGGTTCGACGGGGACCACCAGGGCTGCTGAGGCGTACTCCTCCACCGACGTCGAAGCCGGTGGCCCGGTCCCCGGTCCCTCCTCGATGTCCGCCGTCGGTGTCGCCCTGTGCGGCTACCGCACCGGCACCGGCGAGCTGGTGGCCGTGCTCGCTGATCGGGATCGGCCGTGCTCCTGCGCCGAGCTGCAACCCGTCAGCGACGACTTCGACCCCGAGGCGGGAGCCGGCGCCGGCACACCCACCACGCGCTCGACGATGCCCGCGAGCAGGGCGAAATGATCGTGCGGTGGGACGGCGCGTGAACCACCAGAGGTGGAGCCCGGGGGTTCGGCACCGGATCGGGGACGGCGCCCCGATCACCCGGGGCGTCGGATGCCGAGGGCGGTCTGCGCACCCGGTCGACGGCCGCATCGACGCGGGCGCGCGTGCCGCAGCGCGGTGGTGCGGTCCGCTCGTGCGAGGCGGTGCTCGACCGTCGTCACCGCTGCTCCACGGCGCTCAGTCGCCCGCCCGGGACGTGGGCGCGGTCTCGCCGGTCGCCTTCTCGACCAGCTCGGCGATGCGTCGCAGCGCCTCGTCGTCCGCCTGGTTCGTCACCGCGTACGAGGTCGCCCACAGGCCTCGGGCCTCGTCCAGGTCGGCCTGCGGGCTGAAGCCGAAGGTCGAGTACCTCAGCCCGTCCACCTGCCCGCTGCGGAAGAAGCACACGATCTTGCCCTCTCTGGCGTAGCCGGGTTGTCCGTAGTACAGCTTCGGCGCCAGGTCCGGCGCCGCCGCGGTGACGACCTCGTGCACCCGCTGGGCCAGTGCGCGATCCGCGTCGGGCATCTGCGCGATCTTCGCCAGCACGTCCGCCAGGTCCTGCCCCGCCTTGTCCGCCGCGCGGCTGCGGCGGCCCTGCTTCTTCAGCTCGGACGCTCGCTCCTTCATCGAGGCCCGCTCCCGCTCGGAGAACTCCGTGCCCGTGTCCGTGTCCGCGCCCGCCGATCCGGAAACCGAACCCATCACCGCTCCTCTGCGCCGTTGCCGACTGCCCGTGCTGTCGACCGCCGTACCCGCGGTCCGGCGTCTGGGCCACGCTAGAGCCGGCCGGGCCTTCGGTGCTTCTCCGATCCTGATCGCCGCAGTCGGCTCGGTGTGCGAGCGCACGGGGCTGCGAGGCGCTCTCGTCCACGAACCCACCGGTGCCACCGCCCTGCCCACCTCCGCTGGTCGCCGGGTGCGCGCCCCGCGACCGGCGTCGGAGCCTCAGCCGACCGGCGTCGGACGTCAGCGCGCGCGGTCGGCGACGGTGGTCAGCAGGGCCGCGGCCGTGGCGGCGCCGGAGACGGTGACCACGAGCTGGCGGTCGCCGGGCAGGTCCACCTGCAGCGCCTCGCCCGAGCGCGGCACGATGCCGGTGCGCCCGCGCAGGTCGTGGCGCAGCCCCCAGCCGCCGAACTCGCGCAGCGCGGAGACGGTGGTGGCGCGCGCGGCGAGCACCTGGTCGGCGGGTACGTGCACGCGGGGCCGGCCCAGCAGCGAGCGGGCGGTGAGCCCGCGGGCGTCGACGCTGATGCGCCAGCTGCCCACCGCCAGGTGGGCGCCCAGAACGACGGCAGCGGGGACCAGCAGCAGCCAGTGGGTGGTGGCGACCGCGAGGGCGGTGAGCGCCGCGGCGATGAGCGGCAGCAGCGGGCGCATGCTGGTGCGCCGGGTCCACACCGCGCTCTGCGAGGCGCTCAAGGGCAGGCGGGGGAGCGCGGGGTCCACCGGTCCGGGGGTGGTGAGCGGACCGGCCGCCGCGCCGCTGACCGCGGCCCGCCCGCTCGTGCGGCCCGCCAGCACGTGGGCCAGCAGGTAGGCCAGCGCGGCCAGCGGCAGCCCGACGAGCAGGGCGCGTTCGGGACCGGGTGCGGCCCCACCGCTGAGGTCGCGCTGGGCGCCGATGCCCAGCAGCAGGACGGCGGCGATGAGGGTGCTGACCGCGGAGGCGCTGCCGGCGGCGGCGCGCCGCACCGCCGGGTCGCTCGCGCGGGTGACCACCCGCAGGGCGGGCAGGGTGAGCGCGGTGGCGATGGCGGTGGGCAGGCCGACGGCGACCCAGGGGCGGGCGTAGCCGTCGGGGCCGTCAGGACCCCAGTGGACGACCAGCTGCTCGGGCAGCTGCTCGCGCCAGCTGAGCACCAGGGCGGCCGCGGCCAGGACCGCTGCCAGGCACAGCAGAGGGGTCAGCAGCGGCACCAGCCGAGCCGGTGGCGGTGCGGTGCCGCGGTGCTCGCGGCGTCCCCCGCCGGCGCGCTCGTGCCCGGGGGTGCGGGACCTGTTCACGAGTAGACCTCCTTGACCAGGGTCAGCAGGGATTCGCGGCCGACGCCCAGGCGGCGGGCTTCGTCGACCAGGTGCGCGGCGGCCTGCGCCAGCGCGGAGACGTCGGTGCCGGTGCCCGCAGCCGAGGCGGCGGCGGGCACGGCGGCGCTGGTGAGGACGGCCCCGCGGCCGCGGCGCAGCTCGATCAGCCCCTCGTCGCGCAGCAGCTGGTAGGCGTGCAGGACGGTGTGCACGTTGATGCCTAGGGAGGCTGCGAGCTCGCGCGCGGCCGGCAGGCGCTCACCGGGGTGCACCTGCCCGTGCAGGGCGGCGGCCCGCACGCTGTCGGCGATCTGGGCGAACAGCGGCTCCTCGGCGGCCGCGTCGATGGTGATGAGCACACGCCAAGCGTAGTTGTTCTAGCTGAACTAGCACAAGCAGGAAGCTGTGCACCGATCCGCTCGTGCGTCCGGCACCCGGGCTCCCGCCTGGCGGCCCGCCCGGCCCGAGCCAGGTGCGGTGAGCAGAGCGCTCGTGCTGTGCCGGTGCAGCAGAGCGGCGCACCGACGGTGCGGGACCTCGTCCGGCGGTGGGGCGTTCCCGTGCTCGAGGAGGGCAGGTGGGCCTGTCGCCGCTGACGGTGCGCGGGCGGCGTGCGCGAGTGCTGTGCTGTGCTGTGCTGTGCTGTGCTGTGCTGTGTGATCGTGTCTGCGTGGAACTCGAACGCGCTGGTGTGATCGCCCTCTACGAGCGCTACCTCGCCTGCTGCAACGAGCACCGGGTGGACGAGCTCGGCGATCTCGTCTCCGAGCAGGTCAGCGGGTCCGGACCGGTCGACGGGCTGGCCGCCTACATCGACGGCGTCAGGGCGGTCTGCGTCGCCTTCCCCGACTACCAGTGGGAGTTGCAGCACCTGGTGGTCGAGGCGGACACGATCGCCGCCCGGCTCGTCGGTCGGGGGACGCACACCGCGCCCTTCAGCGGCATCGCGCCCACCGGCCGCAGGATCAGCGTGCAGGAGTTGGTGATGTACCGGGTCGCCGACGGCAAGATCGTCCGGTGCTGGGGAGACCTCTTCCCCGTGGTGCGCGACGCCTTGACGGCTCCTGCCCACGAGGCCGCGTGAGCCGACGGCTCCGTGGTGCGCCGGTGGCGGGCATCCCACCGCCGAACCTCAGGCGCGTCGACGAACGTCCGCGAGGCACCGTGTCCGTGGAGTCGGCCAGCGGTCGAGACCCCTCGCCGCCACGGGCGGTGGCGCCCGGTGCTGGCCACCGCTTGCCGTAGCGGGCGAGCGTGGCCAGCGCGGCTTCCTCCACCGCGCGGGCGACCGCAGCGGCGCCGGGGTTCCGGTCGACGAGGAGCATCCGCGCTGCGGCCTCGTCGAGGGCCATCACCCGCGAGCGGGCGGTGCCCCGCGGCTCGGTCCGCTCAGGACGGGCCGATGAGCAGCTGCGTGGCGGCGAGCTCCCGGTACAGCGGGGAGAGCTCCAGCAGCTGCGCGTGCGTGCCCGAGGCGGTGGCCCGCCCGTCCTCCAGCACGACGATCTGGTCGGAGTCCACGACCGTGGACAGCCGGTGCGCGACGACGACGAGGGTGCGCCGGGAGGCCGCGGCGACCAGCGCCTCGCGCAGCAGCGCCTCGTTGCGTGCGTCGAGGCTGGCGGTGGGCTCGTCGAGCAGCAGCAGCTCCCCGGGCGCCAGCAGGGTGCGGGCGATCGCCAGGCGCTGGCGCTGCCCGCCGGAGAGCAGCACCCCGCGCTCGCCGACCTCGGCGGCCAGGCCGGGACCACGTTCGGCCAGCTCGCGCAGGCCCACCGCGTCCAGGACGGCGAGGACCTCCTCGTCGGTGGCGCCCGGCGCGCCGAGGACGAGGTTCTCGCGCAGGGTGCCGGCGAGGACGGGCGCGTCCTGCTCCACGTGGCCCAGCCGGGCGCGCAGCGCCGCCAGCGGCTGCTCGCGCACGTCGACCCCGCCGACGCGCACGCTGCCGCCGTCGACCTCGTGGAAGCGCTCCACGAGGCCGAGCAGGGTGGACTTGCCGGCGCCGGAGGGGCCCACCAGGGCCGTGCGGGTGCCGCGCGGCACGCAGAAGCTCACCCCGCGCAGGGCGGGGGTGCCGTCGGGGTAGGCGAACGCGACGTCGTCGAGCTCCAGCAGCGGCACCGGGCCCGGGCGCTGCGGGGGTACCACGGCGTCGGTCGCGGTCGCGGAGACGGCGGGTACGGCGACGGGCGCGGTGCGCACCGGCGGGCGCGGGTCGTCCTGCTCCACGGGCAGGCGCAGCACCTCGTCGACGCGGGTGAGGGCGGCCACCCCGCTCTGCACGACCGTCCAGGTCTGCACGAGCTGGCCCAGCGGCATCACGAGCGTGAACAGCAGCAGCACGAAGCCCACGAGCTCGGCCACGCTGGTGTCGCCGGAGGCCACGCGGGCGCCGCCCAGGCCGAGCACGAGCACGAAGGCGCCCTGCACGGCCACCTGCATCGCCGGGTCGAGCAGCGCCCGCACCCGGATGGCGCGCACGGAGGCGTCGCGGGCGCGGCCGGCGGCGGCGACCACCCCGGCCAGCTCGCGGTCGGTGGCGCCGGAGGCGCGCAGGGTGCGCAGCGCACCCAGCACGCGGCCCACCGCCGAGCTCATCGCACCCACCTCGGCCTGGGTGGCCAGCGTCAGGCGCCCCAGGCGGCTGGAGGCCAGCGCGATGGCGGTGCCGGCCACGACGATCGCGGCGAGCGTGACGGCCAGCAGCACCGGGTCCAGGCGCGCCATGAGCACCAGGGCGCCCGAGAAGGTCAGGACCGTGGCGAGGAGGTCGAAGAGCCCGGAGGTGACCACGGCGGCCAGCGCCGTGGTGTCGCCGGAGACCCGCGAGAGCAGGTCCCCGGAGCTGCGGGCGTCGCGGGCGGCGATCGTCAGGCGGGCCAGGCGGGTGACCAGGGAGGTGCGCACCGCCAGCACCACGCCCGCGCCGGCGCGCTCCAGCAGGTACTGCCGCAGGCCGTCGGTGAGTGCGCCCAGCAGCACCACGCCCACCAGCAGCGCCGCGACCGGGCGCACCGGCGAGCCGTCCTGCACCACCTGCACCACGCGGGCCACCGCGAGCGGCTGGGCCAGCGCGGTGGCCGCGCCGACCAGCGAGAGGAGCACCGCGGCGGCGATCGCGGCGCGGTGCGGGCGCAGGTGCGGCAGCAGCAGGCGGGCGGCGGCGCGCAGCGGCAGGACGGGTGGGGTCTCGGCCGGGCCGGCGGGGGCGGGCCCGCCGGGGTGCGGGGTGCTCACGGCGCCAGTGTGGGCGGCGCGTGCAGGCCTGCGCGTCCGCCGTCCGTCGCGACCGGGCACCGCCCGCTGCGCTCGGGTGCCCGCTACCGCGTCAGCTCGAGCAGCAGCGTGCGCAGCAGGTTCCAGCTCTCGCGGTCGGGCCCGTGGCCGCTCACGGCCCGGACCAGCTCGCCGCGGGGCAGCTTCTGCACCAGCTCGTACGCGCTCCTCGGTGGGCAGATCATGTCGTACCTGCCCTGCACGACGTGGACCGGCATCGTGAGCCGGTCGGTGGTGTCCAGGACGTGGTCGGGGGGCAGGAAGCGGCTGTTGGTGAAGCAGTGCGCCTGCACCCGCGCCGGCGTGGGGTCGAAGTCGTCCGTGAGCGGCGCGGGCGCGAAGCGGTCGTCCAGGTCCGTGATCGCGCTGTCGGCCGTCGTGCAGGCGTACGCCGACCGCCTGCTGCGCGCCGCGTCCGAGCCGAGGATCTGGGCGACGTGGTAGCCGCTGGGGTCGTCGTGGTGCTCCCGCGGCGTCCGGTCCAGGTACCACTGCCACACCTCCGGGAAGAAGGTCCGCCAGTGGCCCTGGTTCAGCCGGTCCGACTCCTGCTGCCGACCGGTGAGCAGCCCGTGCAGCACCAGCGCCCGCACGCGGTCGGGGTGCGCGAGGGCGAACACCAGCGCCAGGCACGAGCTCCAGGAGCCGCCCACGAGGACGGCCTGGTCCACCTCGAAGCGGTCCAGGACCCGCACGATGTCCGCGACGAGGTGGTCGGTGGTGTTGTCCTGCAGCGAGCCGTACGGCTCGCTGCGTCCGACGCCGCGCTGGTCGCAGAACAGGACGCGCTGGCGCGAGGGGTCGAAGCACTGCTTGTGGTCGTCGGTGGCTCCCGTGCCGGGGCCACCGTGCAGGAAGAGCACCGCGGGCGCACCAGCCTCGCCCCAGTCCTGCACGTACAGGCGGTGCCCGTCGCCGACGTCCACGAGCGTCTCGGACAGGGTGAAGCCGTCGACCGCCAGCATGAGCACCTCCCGTGCCGGAGGGGGACGCGCCACCGGAGCGCAGCGCGTCGTCGGGTGCATGCCCGCGCAACGCCGAGCTGTCACGGAACTGGAGACGGTTCCGGTGCCGGCCGGCTCCGTGGCGTCCTCGACCGCGGCACGCGCTGCACCACCGGTCCGGCTCCCGCTCCAGGGCGGGGTGCCTCCGCTCTCCGAGGCGCTGGGGCCGCCGACCAGGGCACCGGCCGGGACCGGGCTGGAGGCCGCGGTGGGTGGACCTTCCGGACAGCGCCGGGCCGTCGGGGCGGAAGCGCGTGTGGACGGTGGGTGCGGTGCACAGCTGCGTTGACCGTGCGTGTGCGGTGCAGCGATGCTGGAGCTGACCAGACGACGTGAGGGGGCGCACCGTGGCGCGACACCGCATCTTCGGCACCAGCTTCGCCGACGTCTACCCGCTGTACGTGCTCAAGGCCGAGCGCAAGGACCGCAGCCGGGAGGAGGTCGACCGGGTGATCTGCTGGCTCACCGGCTACGACGAGGCCGGCCTGCGCCGGGCCGTCGCTGACGGGGTGGACCTGGAGACCTTCTTCGCCAGGGCGCCGCAGGTGAACCCGCTCGCCGCGCAGATCACGGGGCTGATCTGCGGGCACCGGGTGGAGGAGATCGAGGACCCGCTGATGCAGCGGATCCGCTGGATGGACAAGCTGGTCGACGAGCTGGCCCGGGGCAAGAGGATGTCCTCGATCCTGCGCGGTTCCGCCACGGCCTCGGCCCCCTCCTCGACCTCCGCGCCGGTGGGCGGCTGAAGGACCCGCTCGGGACGCCGCTCCCGCGGTGGCCGGTCGAGCGGCGTGGCCTCCGCCGTCCCGCCCTGGGAGAGGGTCAGCTGATCGTCTGCGCGCCGATGACGGAGAGCAGCCGCAGCTTGTCGTGGCTCTCCGTGCCGGGCACTGCGGTGTAGACCAGCAGCAGGTGCGATTGCTGAGGGTCCACCAGCGTCTGGCAGTGCAGCTGCAGCGCTCCGACCTGCGGGTGCACGAAGTGCTTGACCTCGTGCGGGCGCAGGCCGACCTCGTGGGTCTCCCACAGCCGGCGCAGCTCTGCGCTGCGCGCGAGGGCCAGCTCGGCCAGCTGCGCCGCCCGCGAGGCGGGTCCGCGCAGCGTGACGAGCGCGCGGAGGTGCGAGGCGTACAGCCGTGAGAGGTAGGGGTGGTCCTCCGGCCGGTACAGCTCCCGGCTGCCCGGGTCGGTGAACCAGCGGTAGCCCAGGCTGCGCGCCGGGCCGGTGTGGCCGCTGGCATCACCGGTCAGCGCCACGCCCAGCGGGCTCTGGCGCAGCGTCTCACCCAGCTCGGTGACGACCTCGGCGGGAGTGTCGACCAGGCGGTCCAGGATGCGCAGCAGTCCGGGGCTGACGTGCTCGCTGAGCTCCCCGCGCGCCGGCGGGTGGTGCCCGGCCAGGCGGAAGAGGTGATCGCGCTCGTCCAGGGACAGGTGCAGGCCCTGGGCGATGGCGGCGATCATCTGCTCGGACGGGTGCGGGCCGCGCTCGCGCTCCAGGCGTGCGTAGTAGTCGGTGGACATGTGGCACAGCGCCGCGACCTCCTCGCGGCGCAGCCCGACGGTGCGCCGGCGCTCCCCGCGTGGCAGGCCGACGTCTTCCGGCTGCAGGACCTCGCGCCGACGGCGCAGGAACGCCGCCAGCCCTGCTCTGTCGATCGCCACTGCACGTCCCCCTCGCTCCGGTGCCTGCGTTCCTACCGCGCCGACCCACCTGCGAGCCACGGCCTGTCGATCCGCCCCTCGGCAGCACGCCGGGCGCAGCGCCACCGCACCACGCCGAGGACCCTCCGGCACGGCGCTCGCAGCGAGGGGCGGATCGGCAGGTCCTGGTCGTGGCTGGCGCCACGGCGTGAGGCTGACGACACCCCGTCGACCGACCGGTGCACCCAGGAGGAAGCCGTGATCGACCCATCGCCCGCCGGCACCCGCCGGCTCCAGGACACCCGCTCCGACGACGTCCCTGCCAGTGCCAGTGCCAGTGCGAGAGCGCGCCGGGTGCTCGAGCTGCCCGAGCCGGTGGAGCGCTCCGCGGGGCGTGCCACCGCGCACCGCGTGCTGGAGCGCCTGGGGGGACCGGTCGGGCTGGCCGTCGCCGCGGCCCCGACGATCGCCTTCGTCGTCGCCGAGTCCGCCGGTGGGCTCGGCGCGGCCTTCGCCGCCACGGCGGTCACCGCGGTGCTCGCCTGCGCGGTGCGCCTGGCTCGGCGCGAGCCACCCGGAGCCGCCGTCGCCGGGCTGCTGCTCGCAGCGCTGTGCGCGGGGGTGGCGGCCCTGGTCGGTGAGGCGCGCGCCTTCTTCCTGCCCACCACGCTCCTGCCTGCGGCCTTCGTGGCGGCCTACGTGCTCTCGCTGCTGGCGCGCCGGCCGCTGATGGGCTTCGTCGTCAACCCGCTCTCGGGCGGGCCGCGCGCCTGGCGCGAGCACCCCGCCCTGCGCCGGGTGTACACCCTCAGCACGGTGATCAGCCTGGCCCTGGCGAGCGCGAACCTGCTCGTGCGAGTGGTGTTCTACCTCGAGGGCCAGCTCGCGGTCCTGGCCGGGATCCAGGTCGGCGTCCCCGCGGTGTTCGCCCTGCACTTCGCCCTCACCGTGCTTGCCGCCCGCCGGGTGGTCCGCCGGTCCAGCACCGGCACCCTCGCAGCCCCTCCCGCCAGTGCACCCACCAGCGCATCCCCGGTCTCCGCACCCGCCCACCCTTGAACCCGACCCCGCCCACCTTCGAACCCGACGAGCACAGGAGCGACGTCATGCCTCGCACGAACCACCTCCCCCTGCCCGACCTGTCCGGCCGGCGCGCCCTCGTCACCGGCGCCAGCGACGGCATCGGCTTCGGCATCGCCCGCCGGCTCGCCGCCGCCGGGGCCGAGGTGGTCCTGCCCGTGCGCAACCGCGCCAAGGGTGCAGCCGCGCTCGCCCGCATCCGCGGTCAGCACCCGGCCGCCCGACTGTCGCTGCGCGAGCTGGACCTGTCCTCCCTGCGCTCGGTGGCCGCCCTGGGCGAGCAGTTGCGCGGCGAGGGGTTCCCGATCCACCTGCTCGTCAACAACGCCGGGGTCATGCGCCCACCACAACGGCAGGTCACCGCCGACGGTTTCGAGCTGCAGCTGGGCACCAACCACCTCGGGCACGTGGCGCTGGTGGCGCACCTGCTGCCGCTGCTCACCGCCGGCCGCGCCCGCATCACCTCCCAGGTCAGCGTGGCCGCGCGCTCCGGGGAGGTGAACTGGAGCGATGTGAACTGGGAGTCCTCCTACGACGGGATGCGCGCCTACAGCCAGTCCAAGATCGCCCTCGGCCTCTTCGGCCTCGAACTGGACCGGCGCAGCCGGGCCGGCGGCTGGGGCATCACCAGCAACCTCTCGCACCCCGGCGTCGCCCCCACCAGCTTGTTGGGTGCGCGGCCGGAGATGGGCCGGGAGCGTGACACTCCGCAGATCGCCGTGATCCGCAGGCTCTCGCGTGCCGGGATCCTGGTGGGCACCGTGGACAGCGCACAACTGCCGGCGCTGTTCGCCGCCACCTCGCCGACCGCCCGCGGCGGGCGGTTGTACGGGCCGAAGGGACCGGGCAACCTCGGTGGCGGCCCCGGTGAGCACGCCCTCTTCCGCCCCCTGCGCGACCTCGGGGAGGCAGAACGCGTCTGGCGGGTCTCCGAGGACCTGGCGGGGGTGTCGTTCACTGCCCCCGCCGTGGCGTGAACTCCGGCGGACACGCTCCTGGAGGTGCACCACCGGCAGCCCGGCCGCCGTCCTCCGGATCGCTGCTCGGCACCCTGAACGCGTGCACGTCGGGGACGGAGGAGCGGTGGTCGGGCCCGCTCTCGGCCTCGACGCCCAGCGCGAGGCGGCAGGCATCTGGGCCCGCGCCACCGCGGAGCGGGACCACCTGCCGTCGGTGCCCCCGATCGCGGAGGAGCTGGCCGGAATCCAGCACGCGCTCGCCGCAGCCGGTGCGTCGCTGCACCTGGCCCGCCGCGGACCGTCCACCGCGGGGTTCTGCATCCTCGTCCTCCGGGAGGGCTTCCTGGAGGTGCGCGGGTCTGCGGGGCGGGGGAGCGTCGCTTCGTGCGCGACGTCGGTCGACCCTGCGTGGTGCTGGTTTGGCAGCGGCCGCTGGGGCGTCGGTGCGAGCTGACGACCACGACAGCGTCGACTCGTTCACCGGACCGTGACCGCGAGGTCCGACCGTGCTGCGCTTCGGCTGCCCTGCCGTGTGGGCGAGGTCGCCGGCCGACCGGCCCGCGCAGGTCTTCTCCGTGTGGGCGGGCCGGTCCAGATCGGTCAGGTGAGGTGGCTCGGCAGGTGGTCGACCAGGGTGGCCAGCTGCTCGGGTGCCTCCAGGTGCGCCAGGTGCCCCTGGCCGGGCAGTTCGTGAACCGTCGCGGTGGGGACCAGGCGCGCGACGTCGGCGAAGGACGTGCCGTACGGTGCACGCCCGCGGTTGAGCCCGCCGACGATCAGGTCCACCCGAGCCGCCCGGGTGGCCAGCTGCGCCGGTTGCGGTGCCTCGTTGATCGCAAGGGTCTCGGCGTAGGCCGCAGCGCCCAGGCGGCGCAGCTGCTGCCAGGCCGCCTCGTCGGCCCGTAGGTGCGCGATGGCTCCCGGGCCCGTGCCGGCGACCTGCCCGAGCGCGACGGTGACGGCGCCGTCCAGGTCACCGGCCTCGTGGGCACGGCGCAGGTCCGGCAGAGCGGTGGCGCCGAAGGGCGCGGTGACCGGTTCGTAGGCGACCAGGTGCGCGACGTCCAGCGCGTTCGCCGGGTGCAGCGCGATCAGGCCGCCGTAGCTCCACCCGAACACCGCGCGCACGTCGCTGAACGTGCGCAGGACCGCTGCGAGGTCGGCTGCTTCGGTGGCCAGGTCGTACCCGCCGGTGAGCGGGCCGGAAGGGTGCCGGCCTCGCCGGTTGACGACGGCGACGCGCGACCACCGCTGCAGGTGGCGCGCTACCGGTGCCCAGGCGGCGGCGTCCGCCATCGCGCCGGGGACCACGACGATCGCGGGCCCGTCCGCTGCGCCGTGCACGTCGACGCTCACCCAGCTGCCTTCGACCGCGACGACGCCGTGCGTCGGGCCGCGTGCCTGTTCTGGCGGCACGGCTTCTCCGGCACCTCCACACGGGCGCTGAGCCGGGCCCTGGGCATCTCCGGCTCGAGCCTGTACGCCGCCTTCGGCAGCAAGGGCGAGCTGTTCGACGAAGCGGTGCGCACCTACGCGCTGCGCTACAGCGCCGTCTACGAGCGGGCCGTGGCCCAGCCCTCCATCGCCGGTGCGCTGGAGCGGGTGCTCGTGGGATCCGTGGAGGAGTTCACCCGCACCCAGGACGGTCACCCGGGGTGCCTGACCAGCAGTGCGGTCATGGCCGACACCTCCACCACGCTGGACGTGCGCACCTACGTCGCCGATCTGCAGCGCGCTGACGAGGCGAGGCTGCGCTTCCGCATCGAGCGGGCCGTGGCCGAGGGGGGGCTGGCGGAGGCGACGGATCCGGCCGTACTGGCCGGCCTGGTGCAGACGCTGTGGCACGGGCTCTCGGCCCGCGCCGAGCTCGGCGCGG